>CAZGXD010000020.1:0-11975 GCA_964529625.1 uncultured Muribaculaceae bacterium | reverse complement strand
CCCCAGTCACAGTTATTGATTTGTTGGTATTATTCTTTAAAACTAAGACCATTGGATAATCATTTATACCTTCTTTATATTCTTGATGAATTGCTCGAATGATAAAATCGGGTTCAGTATTTCCTTCACCTCCATTTTCTGCCAATACAATTAAAGGCGTAGTAATTAATAAAGTAAACATAAATACTACAAATAAAAACCTTTTCTTCATAATAAACTCTCCTTTCTTTTTATATTTAAGAAAAAGCACTTTGTGTTAAACATGATAATTAAAATACTATACGATTCTATTCTATACTATTATTTCTTTATCATTGTAAATTTTGATTTTGGTGTTTTACAAATTATGAATTAAAAAGCATTTTATTTAGATTAGATAAATATGAAATAATATTAAATAAATAGTATTCTATATCACAATATAACCGTATCATATTAAAACAGTTAAATCAAGGGTATTCAAATAAAATTTTTAAACTTCAAATGAAAAGTTAGAAAATACTAAGATTTTTATTATCTTAGTATTTTATTTAATCCCTAATTATTTTCTAGAATTTTTAAGATGCCCTACTTTTTAGTTTTCCATTTTTTATACTTAATTATTTTAAAATTAGGAAAAGCATTTATTAATCTCCTTAATAATAAAAATTTATTTAATGTTTGCTTAACATACTCACTTATTTCATCAGTATTATCTTTAGTTGTTTTAACAACGTTTTTAAATTTAAAAATAACAGAAAAAGATATAATGTTATCTACTATAAAAATAACAAATATTATAATAGCAATCGTTATTAAAACATTTAAGTCAAATTTAGTAAACAAAGGATTTAAGATAGGATTCAAACCATAAGTAACAGCTAAACCTAGCAAACCAAATAAAGGTAAAGTATTTAAAGTTATTCTTCCATTTAAATTAAATTTATGATTAGAATAATCCCACCATCTAGCTTTAAACATTTTTTCCATTATATAACTAGTAAAATATTCTAAAAGAGCAAATAACATAATAGAAGAAATAAATAATAATAAAGGATCACTTTTATACTTATTCAAGTATAAAAGCATTATTAAACCACCATATCCATAAATAGGACAAATTGGTCCTAATAAAAAACCTCTAAATTTAACTAATCTTTTTTGTTTTATACTTACAAAAATTATTTCACATATCCAACCTAAAAATGAATAAATTATGAAAAATAAAAACACATAACTAATCTTATACAACATATCTTTCACCACTATAATTATAACATAAAAAATAAACTATTAGTTTCTTTAATTGTTTTTCAAAATTACTAAATCAATTATCAAAATTATTGAATAATATTTTCATTCATATACATCCAAAATATTATTTAACTCTTGTGTCCATCTATTTATCTTTTATAATAAAACTTAAAAAAGTTGTCCTTTCTAATTTAATCCTTTTCTCTTCAGGGCTTTTTTATATTTACTAATTCCTATTTTAATATCAATTTTAAGAATTGTTTTTCTAAAAAAATTATTACCTTTAATTAAATCTTTCCCATAAAAATTTATATCCTTTTTTCTAGTTTTTTCAGAAAGGAAAACATCATGTCCTTGAATTTCATTTGATTTAATTATTATATCTGAACCATCATTAGCATATATTTTACTTTTTCCATTCATTGAAAAACCAAACAATTTCATAAGATAACCCATTATTCCTGGCATATACTCAAGTTTTCCTTTGCTATTTATATAAACTACTGGTACTCCAAAGGCTTTTAAATAAGTATTACAAATATAACCATTATCTTGTTGCTCTTCTAATTTCTTTTTTGAACTAGCTGAACTACCATGAGGGAAAACAATAAGTGATAATTTTTCATGTTTTATATTTTCATAAAAATGTTTCCGTCTAGAATCATAACAAATACCTATTGCTATATTTCCAAATGGAGTTTTAATAATATTATCAAACCAACCCCTTTTAAAAATAGCCGCTTCACCTTCACTTTTTGTAATTATGCCATATACTTTATTTTTATCGGCTATTAAATATCGATTGTAATAATTTCCTTTCTCATAATCTGCATAACCTACACCTATAAAACAATTATATTTCATAGCCATTTCCATACTCCATCTTATTGTCATCTCACTTGATTCATCAGCATATTCCCAAATCTTATAATTAGGCATATAACTTGGAATTGCTAATTCAGGCAATAATACTAAATCTGGATTCGGTAATTTAGAAATTAATGATTCAATATATATCATTCTTTTGTCTATACCTTTTATGTCATTATTTAATTCTAAAACAAAAATTCTCATAATCTCATTTCCTTTTATTATTTATAGTATAACACAAATTTATTAATATTAAAAATTATTATTTATATAAGACTGGTCCCATATTGAAGGTTTTTCTAAATATATTAATTGTTATACCAATCAATGTCCCATTTTATTTCTTCTCTTGCTTTGCAACATTTTTTAATTGTGCTTGTGTGCCTTTAATTGCAGTATTTCTGATGGTTTCAGCAATTTAAACCATACTTATTGCACACAAATAAGTCCTAAAGGTCATTAAAATCTTTCAAAATAAAAAGTAATATTTCTATTACCTTTTATATGATAATTTGTTTACAAAACAATAAATTATCGATTCTTCCATTTGTCAGGATGAATTTGAATGCTATAATCACGTCCTGGTGTATCTGGCATTACTAGATCTGGCAATGAATCGGAATTAGATTTGCCAATAATAGCATATGAAATATGAATATCTGAGTCTACTGTAGATAAACCGAAATAATTACCATGTAAAGTTTCGCTTTTAAGCTCATAACCCAATTCTGTAAGTTCATTTTTGTAAAAATCAATAATTTCCCTTGCACTACCAGTTGTACTAAAAGTCCATGCCCAATGAATAACTTCTATTTCTTCTTCTGTTTCTTCATCAATATCGGTTACATTAACTTCATAGCCTCGATTTAAAACCGCACCAGGATAAATAGGCAAATCTTTTGGTAATGAATGTTCTGGAATATACTTTTTAGAATCTTTATTCTTATTAGCAGTGGTTGGAGTTTTATCACCACATCCAATTAATGTAAAAACAAGAATAATACTAAATAATATAGCAATTGCTTTTTTCATTACAATCTCCTTTCATTTCTTGCTTAAAGTATATCATAATAATCTTATATTGTAAAATAAAAAAAGACTAGTACTTTAATTTGTCTAATCTTTTAAAACTCAGTTTTAATGTTTTAATTGTTATTAATTTTAGAAACGCCTAGCTATGGTCTAACACGGAAATAGATAAACCAAACTTATTAAAACCACTGTCTTTTTTTATGAAATTAAAAGCCTTCTAAATCTTTTATTAATAAATTATCTATTGTTCCACTTATCCAAATTTACTATAATTTCATATTCACGCCCTGGTGTTTCAGGTGTAACCTCATCTGGTAATTTTTTATTATTTTCTTTATCCCAACTACTAGAATTAATATAAAAATCACTTTCTTCTACACGCATAAAAAATTTGCTACTAGGTGTACTTTTTTCTGAAATACTATAACCTAAATTGACAAATTCCTTTTCGAAAAAATCAATAATTTCATTAGCGCTGCCTGTTGTAACATAGGTCCATGACCAATAGGCACAATTTTCATCACCCCATAATGATTGATTATCATAAACTAAAATTGAACCTGGATATTTTGGTAAGTCTTTCAATTCAGTTTTTTTTGCAATATACTTATCTTTAACATCCTTCGGCTTCAGATTTTCTTTATTGCTACTACCACATCCGGTTACTGTAAAAACAAACATAATACTCAATACTATAGCAAGTGCTTTTTTCATAAGTATATCTCCTTTCATTTCTTGCATAAAGTATATCATAATAATCTTATATTGTAAAATTAAAAAAAACTAAAAATTTAATTTGTCTAGTCTTTTTAAAATCGGTTTTATTATTTTAATTATGCTTTAATTTTAGGGATGTATCAGCCACGAACAGACTCGGGGGAGTAGATAGACTAAATTTAAAACAAATTTTCATCCTCACTTATTTTTACAAACTTTCTTCTTTACTATTTTCCTTTATTAAGTTTTCATTATCATTTTTATATTTGTATTTTAATTTATTGTCTGCTGTTACAACCTTTTCTCCTAATTTCTTTTCTAAAGTATCTCTAGCAACTTTTGCAACACTTCCACCATCTTTAGCTACTTTTACATTTTCTTTTAATCCTTTTGGTTTTTCTTTTGTGGCTAAACGTTTTGTTGCTTCTTCCCCTAAATCAGTTAAAATAAGTTCAATACTATCCATGTTATCACGAAGTGATTCTTTTCTTAGGTTTTTATGTTATTTATATTCCTTAGCAGTCATTCCTGACCATTCTTTATATATTTCATTAGTTAATATTGCAAATTCAACATTCTTTGTAATTCCACCTTCTTGCCAAACATCGGTTAATTGTTTTCTATCTTGAATTCCTTTTATTCTTTTTTGAATCCAAGTTTCATCATAACCTTTTGCTCTATATGTATCTATTGCTCTTTGAGCAGTTAATGATGGATCAAAGAGTTCATCAATTCTTTCACTACCTAATTTTGCTAACCATTGTTTAATTGGCTCAGCATTTTTTGACGGAATTGACTCTATTATTCTAAACATTCCTTCAATATCAACAACGTCTGTATTACGGTATTTGCCATCTTTCGCAATCAATTTCAACTGGTGACAATTTGTCACCGTTTCATTTCCCTCTTCCTTTAACCTTTGTTTAAGTTTGTTCCAATATTTTCTACCATCACTACTTTCAGATAAAACTCTAACTATATCTACAACACTTATATAGTATTTTTCTTTATCTTTGTCCCAAACTGTTCTTATAGTTTCATCATTAAATATTTTGCTAATTAAATACATTTTGTCTTGTTCCATTATTATCTCCTTTCTTTCCCCCTTTTTAATTTTTCTTCTTTGTTATCTTTAATTCACTATCCAATACAGATAACATTTTAACAAATATTCCAAGCGATATAGAATGCAATTTTTTTTCCATTCTAGCAATAGTTGATTGAGCAACTCCAACTTTTCTTGCTATATCTCTCTGACTCATATTTGAATTATTTCTTAATTTTACATACTCACAAATTAAATCAAATTCTGCATCAATAATTATTTCCTTATTAATATCTTTCATTTATTCAACCTCAATTTCATGATAGCATATTTGCTTCGAAAAGTAAATAAAAACTAAGATAAAATAATATCTTAGTTTTTATATTATAGTTATATATTATTTTTTTCTAGGATTTTTTAATTGTACTTAGGCTACGAGCAAACTCGGGAGTAGATAGACTAAATTAAAATTTAATTTTTTTACTCCCCTATTTTTACTTTTCCTTGTCCTTTTTATCTTCTTCTAATAACATTTCGTTATCATTTTTATATTTATATTTTAAATGATTTGATGATGTAACGGCTGATATTTTTGTCTCTTTTTCATATGAATCTCTTGCGGATTTTGAAACTTTTCCTCCACGTCTTGCCACTTTTACATTTTCATTAAAACCCGAAGGTTTTTCAAATGACGCTATATCTCTTGCAGCAATTTCACCTAAATTAGCAAGCACTATCTCAATATCACTCATATTATCACGAAGTGATTCTTTTCTTAGATTTTTATGTTGTTTATATTCCTTAGCAGTCATTCCTGACCATTCTTTATATATTTCATTAGTTAATATTGCAAATTCAACATTCTTTGTAATTCCACCTTCTTGCCAAACATCGGTTAATTGTTTTCTATCTTGAATTCCTTTTATTCTTTTTTGAATCCAAGTTTCATCATAACCTTTTGCTCTATATGTATCTATTGCTCTTTGAGCAGTTAATGATGGATCAAAGAGTTCATCAATTCTTTCACTACCTAATTTTGCTAACCATTGTTTAATTGGCTCAGCATTTTTTGACGGAATTGACTCTATTATTCTAAACATTCCTTCAATATCCACAACATCCGTTTTATAATATTTACCATCTGAAGATTTTAATTTCAGTGCGTTACAATTTGTAACGGACTCATTACCTTCTTTTTTTAATCTATATTTTAATACTCTCCAATAAGTTTTACCATCTTTACTATCAGATAGGATACCAACTATATCAGTTACACTAATATAATATTTTTCTTCTTCTTTATTCCAAATTGTCCTTATAGTTTCATCATTAAATATTTTGTTAATTAAATGCATTTTTTCTTGTTCCATTATTTATTCCTTTCTTTCCCCCTTTTTAATTTTTCTTCTTTGTTATCTTTAATTCACTATCCAATACAGATAACATTTTAACAAATATTCCAAGCGATATAGAATGCAATTTTTTTTCCATTCTAGCAATAGTTGATTGAGCAACTCCAACTTTTCTTGCTATATCTCTCTGACTCATATTTGAATTATTTCTTAATTTTACATACTCACAAATTAAATCAAATTCATTATCAGTTATTATTTCCTTTTTTATATTTTTCATATTTCACCACAACTACACGATAGCATATATGCTTCAAAAAGTAAATAAAAAACTAAGATATTATTTTATCTTAGTTTTTTAGCTAAACATCAATTTATTATTTATGCTTATTTTTTAGAACTGCCTGGGCTGCTGCTAAACGAGCAATTGGAAGTCGATAAGGAGAGCAAGAAATATAATCTAAACCAACCTTATGAAAAAACTCAATACTTAATGGATTTCCACCATGTTCACCACATATTCCAAGGTGAAGATTTTGATTTGCTTTTTTGCCTTTTAAAACTGAAGTTGATACTAAAAATCCAACTCCCTCTTGATCTAAGGTAGCAAAAGGATCTTGCTCAAAAATAGATTTATTATAATAAGAAGTTAAAAACTTATTAGCATCATCTCGAGAAAAACCATAAGTCATTTGCGTTAAATCATTAGTTCCAAAACTAAAAAACTCGGTTTCTAAGGCAATTTTATCAGATAAAATGGCTGCTCTTGGTGTCTCAATCATTGTTCCAAGATAATATTTAATTTCCATTTTACTTGCTTCTATTATTTTTTTAGCTGTATCAGTAATAATTTTTTTAAGATATTTTAATTCTTTAACATCACTAATTAAAGGAATCATAATTTCTGGAATAACTTTAATTCCTAATTTATGAGCTTCAATCACGGCTTCAATAACTGCTCTTGTTTGCATTTCTACAATTTCTGGATAAACTATTGCTAATCGACAGCCCCGACAACCCATCATTGGATTTACTTCTTTTAAGGTTTCAATTTGCTGTTTTACTTCTTCTTTAGTCATTTTTAACACTTGAGCTAATTCATAAATCTCATTATCTGTATTAGGTAAAAACTCATGTAATGGTGGATCTAAATATCTTATTGTTACTGGCTTTTCTTTCATTAATTTAAAAATCTCAACAAAATCATTCCGTTGAAAAACTAATAATTCTTTTAAAGCTTGATTTCGTATTTCTTCTTTATTAGTAATAATCATTTTTCTCATTATTAAAAGTTCTTCTTTTGAAAAAAACATATGCTCAGTTCGACAAAGTCCAATTCCTTCGGCTCCAAATTTTAAGGCTAATTTAGTTTCTTTAATTGTATCAGCATTTGCCCTTACCCTAAGAGTTCGAATATTATCTGCCATTTCCATAAATCTTTTGAAATTTCCACTTATTTCAGGTTCAACAGTGGCTATTTTACCATCATATACTTTCCCTGTCGTACCATCTAATGATAAATAATCCCCTTCATTATATATTTTCCCTGATTCAGTTGTTAAAGTTTTTTTTATAACATCAATACTTATTGAAGCACATCCACTAATACAACATCTTCCCATCCCTCTTGCAACAACCGCTGCATGAGAAGTCATCCCCCCTCGGCTAGTTAAAATACCAGCTGCATCATTCATTCCTTGAATATCTTCTGGAGAAGTATCTTCTCGTACTAAAATGGTTATTTCTCCTTTTTTAGTTGCTTCTATAACATCTTCGGCTGTAAAATATATTTTACCAGTAGCCGCCCCTGGTGATGCGGCTAAACCAGTTGCTATTATCGGACTTGTTTTAAGAGCTTCTTCATCAAACTTAGGATGTAGCACTTGATCTAATTGATTGGGTTCAACCATTAAAAGAGCTTCTTCTTTAGTAATTAATCCTTCATCAATTAAATCAATCGCAATTTTCAAAGCCGCCTGAACCGTTCTTTTTCCATTTCTCGTTTGAAGCATATACAATTTATTATTTTCAATTGTAAATTCCATATCTTGCATATCTTTATAATGCATTTCTAATCTTTTAGAATGTTTAACTAATTCTTGATAAATTTCAGGCCTTTTTCGGGCTAAAGTATCAATTGACTCTGGTGTTCTAATTCCCGCAACAACATCTTCTCCTTGTGCATTAATTAAATATTCTCCATATAATTTATTTTCACCAGTAGCTGGATTTCTCGAAAAAGCTACTCCTGTCCCACAATCATTACCCCGATTCCCATAAACCATCTCTTGAACATTAACTGCTGTTCCCCAACTATTTGAAATATGATGCATTTTCCGATATATCTTTGCCCGTTCAGTATTCCAAGATTCAAAAACAGCTTTTATAGCTTCTATTAATTGAATTTTAATATCAGTTGGAAATTCTTCACCAGTCAATTTAAAATATAATTCTTTAAATTTAATTGTTAATTCATACATATCTTCACCAGTTAAATCACAATCATTAATAATTCCTTTTTTATTTTTTAAATCACTAATAATTTGTTCAAATTTTAAAAGGGATTGCCCTTTAACAATGTTAGCAAACATTTGAATTAAACGACGATAAGAATCATATATAAAACGTTTATCATTATAATATTTTGCATATTCTTTTGCAATTTCATCATTAAGACCAAGATTAAGTATTGTATCCATCATTCCTGGCATACTTACTCGACTACCACTTCTTACTGATAACAATAATGGATTTTTAAAATCACCTATTTTTTTAGATGACATTTGTTCTAATTCATTTAATTTAGAGAAAACTTGTTTAATTATTTCTTTATCTAATTTTTTATTATTTTCATAAAACTTATTACAAACTTCTGTCGTTATCGTAAATCCACTTGGAACTGGAAGTCCCAAATTAACCATTTCAGCTAAATTAGCCCCTTTTCCCCCTAATAATTCTCTCATATCTTTATTTCCTTCTTGAAAGGAATATACATATTTCATTTTCTACCTCCATTATTTTTTTAAACTAAAGACATTTTTTATATAGCATTCACCACATAAGGGTTCATAAACAACATCATCTCTTGAACCATCTATTACTACTTTTTCTCCTTCAAATACATATTTATTATTTACTTTTCTAGATTGAAATCTAGCTCGTTTCCCACAATTACAAATTGTTATTAATTCATCTAAAGAATCTGCTATTTCTAGTAATCTTTTACTACCAGGAAAAGCAACTGACTGAAAATCAGTTCTAATTCCATAACAAATAACAGGAATGTTTTTTGTTTTTGATATAATCCATAATTCATCAATCTGAGTCTCACTTAGAAAATGAACTTCATCTACTAAAATACACGATATTTTACTTAAATCAATCTTTAAATCCATTATTTTTTCATCGATTCCTAATAAAACATCAACTTTTCTAGAAACTCCTAATCTCGATACAATAGAATCATCACCCTTAGTATCAATTATGGACTTTATTATAATTACCTTTTTTCCTTTTTCTTCATAATTATAAGCAACTTGTAATAACGCAGTTGTTTTGCCACAATTCATTGCTCCATAGCGAAAATATAATTTAGCCATCATCACCACCACCCTTTCTTGCTCGTGGATGAGTTTTTAAATATATTTCTCTTATCTTTTCGTTTGAAAGATGAGTATAAATCTGAGTCGTACTCAAATTACTATGACCAAGTAATTCTTGAACAATTTTTAAATCAGCTCCTTCAGTTAACATATGGGTCGCAAAAGTATGCCTAATAATATGAGGACTTATCTTTTTTTCTAAACTTGATTTTTTTACAATTTCATCAATTATCAAACGAACTCCTCTTGCACTTAATGAATCTCCATTTTTATTTATTAAAAGATAATCACTATTCTTACCTTTTAATAGTTTTAATCTAGTTTCATTCATATATTCAATTAAAAGTTTTTTTAAAATCTTACCAAAAATTACATATCTTTCTTTGTTTCCTTTTCCCATTACTTTTATTGTACAATTATAAAGATTAAAATCATTTATTTTTAAATTAACTAATTCTCCAACTCTTATTCCAGTTGAATAAAGTAATTCTATAATTAATTTATTGCGCTGGCCAAGGGGAGTTTTTACATTTGGAATTTCTAATAATGCTTCAAGTTCATTAGAATGTAAAAAAACTGGTAATTTTTTATCTTCTTTAGGGTTACTAATTAATATCATTGGATTTTTATCAATTATTTTATTTAGCAATAAAAACCTAAAAAAACTTCGAAGAGTACTAATTTTTCGACTAATTGTTTTCTTAGAATATTTTTTATTATATAACCACGTTAAATATTCTCTAATAACCGAATAATCAATTTGATCAATCTTATTTTTTTCGATTGTCTTTAAAAAAAAGAAAAAAGTATTTAAATCTTTAGTATAGGCTGTAATTGTATAGTCTGAATAATTTTTTTCATTAGTTATATAATCAATAAATTTTTCCTTTAGGATTTTCATACTCTCACCTTATTAATTTTATCATAAAAAAACGAGAAAATCTATTTCCCTTTTTATTTACCTGGTAGAACAACCCTAAAACCATTATAACTAGTTGCTCCCCCATCTTGACTAACAAAATTAAAAATACCAGCTTTTTCTTTATCATTATAATAGCCACCCCGAGTAAACCAAAAGTTTCCATATTCTTCCCATGTTGGAGAATCCATTATAAAATTTGCAGTATCACTATACCAACTTCTTGTTTCAGAAGTTGCATCACCTAATAAACGCCTATTATATGCTTCTTGATTATTAGAAGTTGTTCCATACTGATATTTATCAATAAATTTATCAAATATTGATTGATTAATATTTTCAAAGGTTGCCAAAGATAATTTGATTTCTGTTTGATCTTGATTATATAAGCCCCCCATTACATATTCAGCAGTTCCCCCACTCATATCATAAATACCATAGACATTTCCAGTGGTACTAGCCTCTTGCCCATTACTACTAGTATATTCATTAGCACAGCTCAATACTTGAGCAGATGATACGGAATTACCCGCACACCCAGTAATAAATTCTTTACTTGGATTTACCCAAATTTCAGCATTCTTACCATAATTACTATTTGCTAAATAAGCAACAGCTCCCCATTCCGTATTTTTCATCATATGAGTCTCATCATGAACACTTAAACCATATGTTTTAAAATTATTAAATTTTTTGGCTATTTCAAATTGAGAACCAATGTTTTGATGAACTAAAGCAGACAAATTAGGTTTAATAGTTGGTTTTGAGTATCTTCCTGTTGTTTCAAATTTACCAACCCAAAAACCCTTTAATTCTTCTTTTCCAAAGGTAAAGGCCGGATGAGTTAGCCATTCATCATTATTATTCCCAATCGCTTTATCATCTAATAATAATTCAAAGGAAATTTCTATTTCCTTTTCCTTTTTAGCTAAGGCTTCAACATTAAATAATTTATATTTATATCTTGGAATCCAAACAAAATAAGCTAACACATCATATTCATTTATTTCTGTAAATGGTTCTGCTTCTTTATAAAAATCCCTTAACAATTCTTCTACTAAAATGGCATTAGCCCATTCCTTTTTTTCATAATCATACCAAGCTTGATTAAGATCGGCTGTTAGCCATTTATTATTTTTATAAATAATTTGAATCATATTTTCTTTTAAAACTTGTCTAAAAGCATTATTGTCTTGGTTATAGTG
>CAZGXD010000019.1:0-12092 GCA_964529625.1 uncultured Muribaculaceae bacterium | reverse complement strand
ATAAACCTTTAATCAATTCCTTTTTTTATTATTCCAAGAATATTTTTTTCTAATCGTGATATTTGAGCTTGAGAAATTCCTATTTCTTTTGCTAACTCCATTTGAGTTTTACCCACCATATATCTAGAATAAATAATATATTTTTCTTTATCTTGTAATTTATTTAAAGCCTCATTAAGAGCAATATAAACTTCTTGACTATAATATTCATTTTCTTGATTACTTAATTGATCCGCTAAATAAATAGTATCTCCTCCATCATTAAAAATAGGTTCAAACATACTAATCGTATCTTTCATTGAATCAATAGCATGTCCTACTTCGTATTCAGAAATTCCTAACTGATTAGCAATCATTTCAATACTAGGTTCACGACCAAGTTCATTAGTTAATTGTTCTCTCATTGTTAAAGCTTTATAAGCAATATCTTTAATACTTCGTGCTATTCTAAGACTATTATTATCTCTTAAATATCGTTTTACTTCACCTAGAATCATCGGAACAGCATAAGTTGAAAACCTAACTTCATGTTTTAAATCAAAATTATCAATTGCTTTAATAAGCCCGACACAACCAACTTGAAATAAATCATCCATATTATCAGTTCGATTATTAAATTTTTTTAAAATACTTAGGACTAATTTTAAATTTCCATTTATTAATTTTTGCTTTGCTTCTTTATCTCCATTTTGCATTTTAACAAATAAATCAGTCATTTCTTCATTAGTTAAAACTTTAATATCCGCAGTATTCACGCCACTTATTTCTACTTTGTAGCGTGCCATTAAAAAAATCCCCTTTCACATTTATTTTGATGAAATTAGAGATTTTTATTCATTTTTTTCAATTTTAACTAGTTTTTTTCAATTATTTCTTTATTTGTTTTATATATTTTATTTTTAGGAATATATCCTCGAACATTAGCTAATGGATAAATAATAGAATTCTTTCCAATTATGGTTCCTGGATTTAAAACAGCATTGCACCCTATTTCTACTTTATCTCCTATTATTGCTCCAAACTTTTTTAAATTAGATTTAATCTTTTGATTATCTAATTTTAAAATTATCTCACTTTTATCTGCTTTTAAATTTGATAATATTACTCCTGCTCCTAAATGAGATTTATATCCTAAAATAGAATCCCCAACATAATTAAAGTGAGGAACTTCACAATTATTAAATAAAAGACAATTTTTTAATTCTGTGCTATTACCAACTACTACATTTTTTCCAATAATAACTTTCCCTCTAAGATAAGAAAAAGGTCTTATTTCCGCATTCTCATCAATAATAAGTGGCCCAACAAGGACTGCCTTTTCACTCACTCTAGCCCTTCTATGAATTGCTATATCATCTTTTATTATAAAATCAGTTTCTTTTAAATTAGTCTGAAGTTCAATAATAATTTGTTCAATTATTGGAATAATTTCATATGGAAATTCATACTTTTCAAAATATGAAGAAGCAATTGTTTGTTTTATATCAAATAAATTAATATTTTTAATTCGTTCCATTTTATTTTCCTATCTTATTAATTGCTTAGGTTTTTCAAAATCAGATACTATTTCTACATTATCAACTAAGTTATTTATTGAAGTTTTATATGGTAAATGAAAAACTGAAAACTCTTGACAAGGATAATCTTTCATTACTTCACTAATTTTTCTAATCTGATTTAATTTTTTTGAATTCTCATCATCATTAATTATTCTAATTGGTTTTTCTAAATTAAAATTACATGATCCAATATTTATTTCTTTATCTGTATTGGCAAACAATAATAAAGGATTATAAAAAGAAATGTTTAAAACTTGATTATCTAATTGATGTTCCTCCCAAACTTCCTTTTTTGTATTAGCCTTTACACTAGCCACTAAAACTCGATATAAATATTGATCATAAAAATTATCTGACATTTGATGAGCATAGATATAAGTATAAAAATCCTTTTTAGTTCTTTTGGTAAATCTTAATAAAAATTTAATAAATTCTTGTTTAACAAGCAATAAATCTTTTAATTGCTCAGATACTTCATCCTCAATCTTAAAATACTTTCGATTAGTCTTTAAATTATAATTATGAAATTCTAAAGCATGGTTATAGCACTGCTCCATTAAATCAACTGTAATCGGACCTAAAAGGTGAGCAATATCGGTAATATCCACTTTCTCATATTCAAGCAATTTTAATTTGCTTTCTTTATCTTTAATATCTACTTTTTCCATTTTCTTCTCCTTTTAATATTTATTAATCTTTATAATTTCTGATATTTCAGTTCCCTTTTGATAACTTATATTTATTGTTTGTCCAACTTCAATAAAAGGAATAACGTTGGGACTAACTTTTATTGAAATTTTATATTTATTATTTTTAGCATCAACAAAATAATAATATGAAGAACTATCAATAAGCACTGTTTTAATTTGTGAAATAACAATATCTTTAGTCATAATATCACTTTTATCAATTTCACTATCTATACCTAAATAATTCATAGCTGCTTGTTTAATCCCTACTTTAACATCACTAACAACTACCTTTTGATAATCAGCGACATCAATAAAAGCATACATTTTAACAAGTCCAGCTTTATCTTTAAGTGATAATAAATAAGTTGGCTTATTATTTAAATTTATTAATAAAGGAAAAGTTGAACGATATTCCATTTGTTGAACTTGCCCTTCCGCACTAGCCATAGCAGAATATTCTTCTGCCCCTGAAACGGGATAAAACACAGTTTTTTTAGTTCGCAAGTTAGTTAAGATAAACCCAACATTTGATTCATCACTAGATACTGAAGTAATACCAGTATATAAATACACATCATCATTCATTACGGTATAATTATAACCTCTTGTTGTAGTAACAACTTCTTTTTGACCAAAAATAGAATTAAAGAAACCCTTTTTATATTTACCCCAATCATTAACTTGTTCTAAAATTAACTCAGGAGAATAAACATGATCAACCCAAGTTGGAACATCCTTTACTTTATATTTAGAAGTTTCTCCAGTTATAGGATTTAAAATAATAACACCTGAAACTTCTTCCCGAAGCCCGACTCCAGCATATTCAAGGGTTGGAATAATCCAATAAGGATTTCCTTTATTATCTAATTCAAACTTTTCAGTTCCAAATATTTCCAAAGGATATTTAAATCTTAATTTTCGATAAAGATTTTCATTAAAAAGGGCTGAGGGCATATATCTCATTCCCTTTGTTAATTTTACTAATTCAGCTTTACCGGATACTGAATTAAGAATAATATAACCTTTAACTCCATCTTTTCGATTAGTAAAATATTTTATAACATTTGCATATTCAAGGGGTGTTACTCTTACTATTTCATTTTTATAATTAATTTGAGTATATAAATCTGAAACTGAAAATTGAGAAACTAATTCTGACATTTGTCCCATAACCCGATCACCTAGTTTTTGACTAGATGCTTTATCAAGCAAAGGTAAAAAGTTAAAATCAACTTCACTAACATCCCTTTCAAATACTCCATCGCTTTTAATAGTTATCCGATTATAATATTTTTTAGCTGAAAAAAAAGGTAAATTAATAAAATTAATTATAATAATTCCTATAAAAGTAAGAGCAATTGTTAATAACCAATGATGAATAGCACTAAAATCCTTGTTTTTATGAAAATTATTAATCAAATTTCTTTTAATTTTAAATTGATTTACTCCATTACTTAAATAATAAATTATTATTATAAAAATAACAAATAAATAAAACTCAGCAGCACTTAAATTTAATGGTGGAAGAAGAAAATAATATAATAATCCACCTAATAAAAAGGTAATAATAATCGGTTTTAATTTTTCTTTCATAATTTATCATCTCTCTTAATTATTATAGCATATCACTGACTTCATTCGCAACCCAAATAAAAAAAGGTTCAAATAATTTTTAACCTTTTATAAACCTACCTATTTTCTTTAATGGGAACTTTATTATCAAAATATTTATGTAATAATTTATCTAATTCATATCGATTAGTTGGCTTTGATAAATAATCATCAAACCCATCATTTAAATACTTTTCTTGATCACCACTAGTAGCATTTGCTGTCCATGCTATTATCGGAGTCCTATAGCCCATCGCTTTTAATTCTTTCATTACTTCCGTTCCCTTTTTACTAGGAGAAGGCATTTCTATATCCATTAAAAGTAAATCATACTTTTCACCACTTTTTATCTTTTCCATGGTATCTAATGAAGTCATTGAAGTATGAACTATAATATTATAGGGTTTTAGAATTTTATTTGCTACTTTCAAATTAATAGGATTATCATCTGTTGCTAAAACTGAAAAATTACTATAATCAGGATAAACAATTTCTTTTTTTTCAACATCTAATAATTCTCTGCCATTAATTTCTGCTAAGTTTTTAATACTTTCATGAGATTTAACTTCTTGATTTAAAAATACTGTAAACTTACTTCCTTCTCCATAAACACTATGCACAGTTATTTTACCACCCATCATTTCTACTAATTTTTGGGTAATTGCTAAACCTAATCCGGTTCCTTCTGTAGTAGTATTTCTATCTTCATCTAATCGATTAAATTTAATAAATAATTTGTCTATATTTTCAGTTTTTATTCCCCGTCCTGTATCTTCTACTGTCATTATTAGATTACAAATATCATTTTTCTTAACACAATCCACTCTAAATATTATTGTTCCTTGACAAGTATATTTACAAGCATTAGTTAATAAATTCATTAATACTTGTTGAATATGAGCTTTATCTCCAAACAATTTACTAGGAATATCCTCAGCAATTTTAACAACAAAATTAAGGTTTTTTTCTTCTATTCTTACTCTAATCAAACTTACTACTGTATCAAATAAGTTTTTTGTATTATAAATACTATTTGTAATTTCCATTTTACCAGATTCTATTTTTGATATATCTAAGATTCCCCCAATCGTTTCAAGCAACACTTTCCCGGATTTTATTACTTCTTTTCCATCTGCCTTTGCCTCTTCTAAATCTGTCGCTCTTTCTATTTCTTCACTAAAAGCAATAATCGCATTTAATGGAGTTCTTATTTCATGAGACATATTTGTAATAAAATCACTCTTAGCTCGATTCGCTTTTTCTGCTTCTTCCTTTGCTAATACCATTGCTTTAAGCATTTGTATATCTGGGTTTTCAATAGTAAAAAATAATAAATAACAAACAAAGGTTCCTATAACTGATACTAGTAATAATTCTGGATGTTGAATCTGAAGCCAAGAAGAAATAATTAATAAAATTATTACTACTATAATTGGAATATATTTTTGTTGTAAAATATTTTTAAAATTTAAAGCAATCCTAATTACCCATATAAACATATAAAAGATAATAAGAGACTTAACTAAGTCTGTAGCGGGGCCATAACTATACATAATTGGTGGTTTATAATAAAGAATTACTGGTAAAAAAAACATAATAACATTTGAAATAATAGCGATTATACTAAATATAATTTTTACTTTTTTGTAAAACCTTTTTATTTCTTCTTTTTCGGTTCCTTTATAAGAAATCAAAAGAGCATACATTGTTAAAACACTAAACCAAATAATAAGATAACTTAAAAAAAACTTATTAAATATTTCCATAAGTACCCTATATTTAATTATACCAAATTTAAAAACTGATATTTGCATAAGTATTTCAATACTAAGACCAATAAAATTTGAAATTGTTAAAAATAAAAATATTTTATTTTCTATTTTCCAAATTCTTTCTTTAAAGAGGAAAACTAATCCTAATAAGGCATTAAAAAATAATCCCCCAATTAACAAACTTAAGGTTTCCATAATTATTTTACCTCCACTCCTATTATTACAACCCATTATAACATAAAAATTAAAATAATAACATTATTTCAATTGGAATTAAAATAATAAAAACATCGCTTTTGACCTTTAAAATAAAGGGAAAACAATGTTTCTATAATTATATTATTTTTATCAAATTTTTATTATTTTCGATTCACTTAAATTATAATAAGTACAAATTCTAGTTTTATCTTTTTAAAGTAAGTACTTTGTTTGATTCCTTTTGTTGACTCAGTTGAATTGTATATTTTCCTGTTTCTTTATTTTTTTGGATTGATACTAAATTAATTTCATCATCATATGGCTTTTTAAATATAGTTTGATTGGCAAGAATAGAAAGAGATATCTTCCCAGTTGTACTATCTGGAGTAAGAACTCGCCCATAGTCCCAATAACCTACCATCTTAATTTCTTTAGGCAAATATTCAGCCATTTTTTTATCAGCTTCTTTAATCGCTTCTTCACATAAATATTGATGATCTGTCCAAGTTGCTAAATGAGCAGTAAGAACTTCACTTCCATCTTCTAATTGAATTTTTAAAACTATACAGTCCTTAATAATTGGATGACTATCTCTAATTTCTGCTGCAATAACAGGCAACTGCAACTTTTTACCATTTGATAACCTAATTGCCTCATTCATTCTTCCAATTAAATAAACCTCGCCATTTTCATCAACATAACCATAATCACCAGTCATTAATTTTGTTTTACCATCTTTTGTTTTTTCTCCTAATATTTCTTTGGTTAATTCTGGTTTATTATAATATCCAGGTGTAATTAATTTACTTATCGCTTGCAGTTCTCCAGGCTCATTATAATCTAATTCATTACCATCTTCATCAAAAGAACCAATAGTAAAGGCTGGCATAACTGGACCAACACTCAAAACTGAATGTTTTCTTGGATTGGGATTTTTAATTTGTGCTTTATGATGTTTTGCCATTGGAGCAAAGCCCTCTGTTAATCCCCACCCATGACCTAGGGTACCTTCTTTAATTCCAGCCCTTTTAGCAACTGAAGTTATCCAATCCCAAACTCGTGGTGGTAATCCTTCTCCACCCATCATTATATTATTAAAGAATTTTAAATCACCTGGTTTAATTTTTCCATTATTTAAATCACGCTCAACTTCATAAAAAAATTGTTCAAGCCATGTTCCAGGGGCAATAAAATTATTAGGTTTTGCTTTCATTATTTTTTTATAAAACATTTCAATACTTTGGGTTGGATCCATAATAAGAGTATTTGCTTTATATAAAGCATATAAAAATACACAAACTAAAGAGGTTGAGGTTGTTGGAGGAAAATTTGTATACGTTGAATCTCCTATATTATATCCAAAATTAGCTTCATCACATTGAATCATTTGTCCGATTGCGGCTTCATTAGTTGCAATAACTGGTTTTACACCTTTCATTGAAGTTCCACTTGAGGTTGTGATTGCAAACCATCTATTCTCTTTAAATTCCGGTCTATAATTTCCAGTATAATAATTCCCCATTTGCAAAGCTTTATTATACCTAATATATTTTTTATTATTAGGAATACATGAATTATTTTTAAGTTTATCAAAATAAAGCATCATTTCAACCATTTTTGATTTTGGAGTTTGTAGAAAATCAGAAGCTGAAACTACTAACACCTTTTTAAATCGATCATCATCAAGAACCTTTCTTATATCTTTTGATATTTTATAATATCCGTCAAATAAAATAGCAACTGGAGCCATTTTAGCTTGGGGGTTTTCCATTTCCAAATTACCGATTGTCTCTGCTTTTAATTCTTCAAAAGAAGATGATAATTTAAGAAAATAAGAGCATATTCCAGCATCGTTCATAGCTTTAATTATGGCTCCCATTCCTGGTGTAAAAAAAGCATAAACTGGAACAACCATATCTGGTTCTACACCAAACTCATCACCTCTTAAAGCTCTTGCTAAAAGATCGGCATTTGCTTCAATCGTTGACCAAGGAATCTCTACTCCCCCATATCTAATTTTTATTTTATCGCTGTATTTTTTCAAGGTTGGTTGTAAAAAATCAAAAATAGTTTGTTTAGGAATATTATCAACTCTTTCTAATACTCCATCATCATAATGTTTTCCCCAAACCTTTTCTTCAGTTGGTTTTAACCTTTTTTTATTATCTACCATTATTGTCACCTCTTATTTACGTGTTATAATATCACAATTCAACATTTTTTACAATCATTTTTATTTTAGCCAATAATATAAAAAAGTATCCCTAATATACCCTTTTATAATTTAGCTGATACTTTTAATTTTCTAATTACCTTTTTTTCAATTCTTGATATATATGATTGACTAATATTTAATAATTCTGCAACATCCTTTTGGGTCATCTCATTATGATTATTTAACCCATATCTTAAAATCATTATTTGTTTATCTCTTTCATTTAACTTATTTACTTCTTGATAAAGAAGTTGCTTTTCTACTTTTTCTTCAAGTCCCTTAGTTACAATATCACCATCGGTTCCTAAAACATCTTCTAAATGAAGTTCATTTCCTTCAGCATCATAACTTAAATTATCTTCAAAACTAATTTCACTTCTTCTTTTCTTATTTTTACGCAGAAACATTAATATTTCATTATCAATACATCGAGAAGCATAAGTTGCTAATTTAATATTTTTGTCTAATTTATAAGTATTAATTCCTTTTATTAAACCAATTGTTCCAATACTAACTAAATCTTCTAAATCAATTTTAGTATTTTCATATTTTTTTGCTAAAAAAACAACCAATCTTAAATTATGTTCAATTAATTTAGCCCGGGCTTTTTCATCCCCTTCTTTTGCTTTTAAAACATACTCTACTTCTTTTTCTTTTGATAATGGTTCTGGTAGTTTATCCGAACTTCCAACAAAAAAAAGAACCTTTTTCCCTTTTAATAGTTCCAACAAATAAACAAATATTTTTTTCATTTTATCCCTCCAATAATTGCTGATGCAAAATACAATTAATACCTTCAATTCCAATATCTTTATTCATTATTCCGACTAAAAATTTAGTCTTAATTCCAATTCCTTTAATTATCATTTTATAAGGAATAATACAAGTTAATAATCCTTTACTATTAATAGTATAATAAGGCACTAAAATGGTTTTTAAATTATTTAAATTACTATTTAAATAATTATTACTAACTAAAATAATCGGTCTTTTTAAAATGGGATCAATAAGTTTATTACCAGTATCTAAAAAACCTGTTAATCTTATTTTTTTGGTCTTAGTTAAAAATAATTCTAATTCATAATAATTTAGATAATGATTTTTAAGTTTTAAGCCTTGTCTAACATAAGTATATATAATAATTGGTGATAATATTACTAATAAAAAATAATTAATACTAAGTCCACGATGATAAAAAACTAATCCTTGTTGTTGATATGAAAATTCAAGATTTAAATAATATAAAAAACCACCAAGCATAATACTAGAAGTATATAAATAAAGAATATTTTTTAAGGTATATCCTATTCCTTTATAACCAAAAGAAATAATAACCATTGCTATACTTATTATTATTTTTAAAATAAGTAATGACAAGGAATTGATTTTTATAAATAAAATAAAAATGCTTAAACTACCTATTAAAGAACCTAATAGAACCTTTATTAGTTTGGCATTTCTTCTTAATAAGATAGAAACACTTAATAATAAAATAAAATCAAAACTAAAATTAAGCAAAAAAAGAAGATCTAAATATAAAATCATAATATCACCAATTTTATTATATAAAAAAAACACAAAAAATTGTGTCGTTTTATAAATCTAGATTACATCTTATCTTCCTATTTTAAAACTTTTCTTAAAATTGAAATTTTTTAACCTTAAAAATATTTATTTATATTATTTAAAGTCCTCTTTTTCTTAAAAAGGTTGGAATCTCAGTTTCGCTTTCAGTTTCATCCATTTCTTGGCGCAGCTCTTCTCTTCTTGTATATGGATGATATAATGGGTCTCCTTCTTCTTCAAAACCAGTCGCGATAACAGTAACTATAAGTTCATCAGTTAAATTTTCATTAATAACCGCTCCAAAAATAGTATTAATATCTGTATTAGAAGCAGCTCGAATAGTTTCCACTACCGTTTCAACTTCTGAAAGGGCTAAATTATTACCCCCTGTAACATTTATAATCGCATCAGTTGCACCATTAATACTTGTTTCTAATAACGGACTTGATACAGCTTGACGAGCCGCTTCATCAGCCCTTTCTTCACCAATTCCAATTCCAATTCCAATTAAAGCGTTTCCTTTGTTTTCCATAATCGCTCTTACATCGGCAAAATCTAAATTAATAAGTCCAGCTACAGCTATTAAATCAGAAATTGATTGAACTCCCCTTCTTAAAACATTATCTACTTCTTTAAAAGATTCTAATAATGGCGTTGATTTATCAACAATTTCTCTTAATCGATCATTCGGAATCACAATTAAAGTATCAACATACTTTTTTAATTCTTCAAGTCCAGAAATAGCCCGCTCCATTACTTTTTTTCCTTCAAAACTAAATGGTTTAGTAACAATTCCAATTGTTAAGGCTCCTAATTCTTGAGCAATTTCAGCAATTACTGGAGCTGCCCCAGTTCCTGTTCCACCACCCATTCCACAAGTAACAAAAACCATATCTGCTCCACTTAAGGCATCTTTAATTTCTTCTTTTGATTCAACCGCCGCTTCTCGACCTATTTCAGGTTTTGCTCCAGCTCCTAATCCTTTTGTTAATTCAACCCCAATTTGTATTTTTTGAGGAGCTTTAGAATTATTTAAAATTTGCAAATCAGTATTTGCAACAATAAAGTCAACTCCCTTAACCCCTGTTTCAATCATTCTATTAACAGCGTTGTTTCCACCACCACCTACTCCAATTACTTTTATTTTGGCTAATTGGTCCATTTCTAATCCAAACATATTGTCCTCCTTATTCACTCCAAAAGTATCCAAAAACTTTTCCTAACATCGAATCATTTGATATATTAATTAAATTTCTTTTAGTTGATGACAATTCCTCAACATCTTCTTTACTAAACATTGAATAATGTTTTCCTCTTAATTTCAATTTATCAATAAAATATACAATGTTACCAATCGCTGAAGAGTATTTATTATCTCTAACACCGATAACCTTTATATTACCAATTATAGCACATTTTCCTAAAATGTCATCAACAACATATTGAAAATGAGCCATATTGCTAATTCCACCAGTTACTATTATATACTCTAATTGCTTATTTGTTAAGCCTTTTGCTTTCTTTAGGGCAAAAGTTAATATTTCTTCAAGTCTAGACATAACAATTTCTGAAACTTCAAATTGATTAATAGAAATTATTTCATTATTTTTAGTAGATACTTCATAATAATCATTAGCAGTCGCATATAACTTATGAGCTAAAGCGAATTTTTCTTTTATATCTAAAGCTTGTTTTTTAGTAATTTTATATATATATGAAATATCGTTATCGACATCATCGCCACCCAAATCAATAATAGCACTTTTAACAACAATATTTTTATTATATAAAGAAACAGATGTTATTTCTCCCCCAATATTTATAATCGCCCCTAATTGTTTTTCAGTATTTGCTGTTTTAAAGGCATAAATATCCCCAATATTATTTAAAGAGATATCTTCAACAACTATTCCTATTTTCTCAATTAAACTCACTACTGAATATATATTTTTTTTAGGCGTAGTTACTAAAATCATTCTTGTTTTTAATTTGTTAGCTATTAAACCCTTAGGATCTTTCTTAACAGGACCATCATCTAACGAAAAATCAATTGGAATAACAGTTACTAGCTCACTATTTAATTTAACCTTTTCTTTTACTGCTTTGCGCAAACTTTGAATAATATCATCACTAGTTACTTTTCTAGATTCACCTTTTATTTCTATTTCTGTTTCAGCATAAATATACTCAGCAAAATAACTTGGTACGGAAGCAATTACCCTTTTTATTTTTACACCTAGCATTTCTTCTATTTCACTAAGAGCCTTTCTTAATGATTCACTTGCTTTCTCAATATTAATTATAACCCCTTTTTTAATCCCATCAGCTTTAACAGAAGATGCTGCCAGTAAATTTAATCTATTCTTATGAAGTTCACAAACAACTACTTTAATTGTATTAGAACCTATATCAATACTAGTATAAATATCCTTCACCTTACCATCTCCTTGTATAAACTACAATAATTATACTATATTTT
>CAZGXD010000018.1:8102-12106 GCA_964529625.1 uncultured Muribaculaceae bacterium | reverse complement strand
GTTAAGTTAAACGCCCTATTACCTCTATTGACATTAGACCTCTTTTCTTTTATAATAATATTCGAATTACAAAGGGGTGCTTTATGAAACTCGATTTACATATCCACTCTAATAAATCAGATGGAACTGAATCACGGCTTGACTTATTAAAGGCTGCATCTGATTTTAAGTTGGAGATTATTTCTTTTACTGATCACAACTACTTTGATAACAAAAATTCTGATTTAACAGAAGATTATCTTAAAAAATACAAAGAAGAACCTTTTTCAATGGTATTACCTGGGACTGAAATTGACATCTCAGATTATAACTCAATGCATTTTTTAGTTTATAATGTTTTTAACGGGGAAAAAATCATTGAAAAACTAGCTGAACTAAAAAAGCAAAATCATGAGATTGCTTTAAACATCATTAATAATATTTCTAATAATTTTAAGATCAACATTAGTCAAGAAGAAGTTTCTAAATATGCAAGAAGCAAGTACTTAGAAAAAAGGGATATTATTGAATTTCTTCTCCAAAAAAAAATTGTTTCTTCTGTTAATGAGGCTTCTTTTAAATATACTGGAAAAGAATCAATTTGCTATATTCCAAGAGCTGAATTAACAGCCGAAGAAACGATAAATTTAGCCCATATCCTAGGTGGTAAAGTCTTTTTAGCCCATCCATCCTCATTACAAAAAGATGATGATGAATTAGAAAACATTATAAAAGAACTTAAAACAATGGGATTAGATGGAATTGAGGTTTATAATAGTAGTAGAACCACTTTAAAACAATTAAGATTAAATCTTTTTTTAGCCCATAAATATAATTTACTAACCTCATCTGGCAGTGATTTTCATAACTATTCAAAAAAACCATATAAAATTGGAGTTCGTAGTGACTTTAATAGCTATGTTCTAACCGACGACTCCATCCAAGAAGAACTAGTTAGGAGAAGAAGATAAATGATGGAAAATATTCAATTAGTTGTTTTATTAGCTGGGAAATCAACAAGATTATATCCATTAACTTTAACTACCCCTAAATCAATTTTAAGTCTTAATAATAGACCCTTCATTTTTAATATGATTACTCCTCTAATAAAAAAAGGAATCAAAGATATAATTTTTGTAACTAGTATGGAAAACAATTATCCTATTAAAACCCTTATCGATTATAATTTTAATAACAGTGATTTAAACATTCACTATATAATTCAAAAAAAATTAGATGGTCCAGGTGGAGCTTTTAAACTTGCATCAAAATATATTAACAAACCTGTATTACTTTTACTTGGAGATACTTTATGCGATATTCCTGAAAATTTTAATCAAAGTTGGATTGGGGTTAAAGATGTTGATAAAAGTACAATCTCTAATTGGTGTATGGTTGAGCATAAAAACAATCGAATTTTAAATCTCATTGATAAACCGGTTGATAAGGTTAAAACAAATTATGCAGCAATTGGAATCTATTTTTTTAAAAATTATAAACTTCTAAAAGAAGCCCTAAAACGTAAACATATTAGTTCTGAAAATGAATTTCAATTATCAACTATTTTTTACCATTATATGAAAAAAGAAAACTTATATATTCAAAAAATGAACTATTGGATTGATATTGGCACTTTAGAAAATTATAACAATGCCAATTTAAATTTATTTAATTCAAGAAGTTTTAATAATCTTTCTGCCAATAATAATGGTCAAGTCACTAAAATCAGTGATTACGAAAAAATTAGTTCTGAAATAAAATGGTTTGACGATGTAAAAGATACTGATTATTCTAGTTTAACTCCTAAAATATATCAAACCAATAAAAAAAATTATTATACTATGGAACTTTATGATTATTTAACTTTATCTGAATTCTTTGTTTATTACCCAATTAGCGATACTAATATAAAATATATTTTTAACAATTTATTAAACACATTGTATAATATATTTTTAACATCAAAAAAGGAAATAGATATAAAAGCAAATGCTCATCAAATATATTATCAAAAAACCATATCTAGAATTAAAAAATGGAATCGATCAGACCTTTTAGAAAAAGAAAAAATTATAATTAATGGGATTCCTTTAAAAGGAATTTATCAATCCCTTAATCTCTTAGAGAGTGCTATTCAACAACTTATTAATTCTTCTAATGATTATATCTCAATTATTCATGGTGACTTAGCATTTACTAATATTTTAATTAGTTTTAAAAGTTTACTTTTTAAATTTATTGATCCTAGAGGTAATTGGGGAATAGATACAATCTATGGTGACTTTAGATACGACTTAGCTAAATTAAGACACTGTTATCATGGACATTATGATGAAATTATAAATGATTTGTTTTCAATTACTGAGAATCTAGAAAAACAAGAACTTAAGTTATCTTTTTATAAAAAAGAAAATTTACAATATTCTCTAATTGATAAAATTATTGAAGAAAAAGGATTTAATATCGATGACATTGAACTTATTGAAGCTCTGCTTTTTATTTCTATGATTCCCCTACATGATGACGAACCTAAAAGACAGTTAGCGTTCTTTGTTCAAGGATTAAAAATATTAAATAGACAATTAACAAAAAGGAAGTTGAATTAATATGTTTCAAATAGTTTTAATAATATTTGTTTTATATCATTTTTTACTAATCATAACTACTAATATTACCTTTTTACTTGAAAAGATATATATGAATAAAATTAAAAAAGTAACTACTAATATCTATCCTAATATATATGTTTTACTCCCTGCTCTCGAGGAACAAAAAATTTTATATGAAACGATGGAATGGTTTTCTAATCTAGCCTATGATGGAACAATAAAGTTTTACATTATTACAACTGAAAAAGAAAATTATCTATATGATAAAAACAATATAACTAAAAAAACAACCTCAACCCTAGTTAATGAATATAAAAATAAGTTTGATAAATTTAAAATTTTTGAGCATCTTCATTATCCAAACATTAATGGTAATAAATCATCACAATTAAATTTTGCCATAAAACATATATCAACGATAGAAAAAAACAAAGCTAATTCTTACATATCAATTTTTGATTTTGACTCTAGACCTGATATTAATACTTTTATAAACTTATCTAAAGTAGCATCTTTGAAAAACAATCCTGCTGTTATTCAACAGGTTCCATTAAACCTTTATAATATCAATGATTTAAATACAAATTGGAAAAATTCACTTCTAATATTAGCAAATCTCCATCAACTTATTAGAGCATATGGAATAGAAAAATATCGACTTTTGATAACTTCTTTATTTTCTATTCCCCAACCTCTTTATTGTATGGGAGCATCAATGCATATAAATCTTCTTACCCTAAATGAAAATGAATTTATTCCTGATATAGTTGATGATTTAACCCTAGGATATAAATATACAATTAAAAATCTTAAATTTGCATATCTACCAAATATCAATTATGGATACATTCCCAATAAAGTAAAAGACTATATTAATTCATCAGTTTTAGTTTTTAGAGGGGTCTTAACTTCTTTTACCGAAGTATTTAAAACAAAAGGGAAATTGAAATATAAATTTATTATTTTATTAGAAGGTCTTATAAATGTTCTTATGATTACAATTATTCCTTATTTATTTATGCTATATTTGATCTTATCAATAAACCAAAATAATTTTAATTTATTATTCTGGGCAATACTCATAATTCCTTATCTTTGGACTTTACAATCATTTATGATAATATTTAAACATAAAGTTAACATCAATAACACCATAAAATTAAATGCCCTAGTGCTTTCCCCAATTTGGTTTTTCTATCGAACATTTGGTAGCATCATTTTTATAACAAGATCTATAAAAAGTTTTTTTAGTACTTCACCTATAACTTACAAAAAAACGGAAAGGTAACTATGAATAAAATTAGAAAAATTATTAATGACCATGGATTAGATATAAAAACAATAAAAAAGTTTGAAAATTCTTACTCATCTAGTACTTATAAACTAGAATCCAAAAATAGGATTATGGTTTTAAAA
>CAZGXD010000018.1:0-8002 GCA_964529625.1 uncultured Muribaculaceae bacterium | reverse complement strand
AATAGATTGGAGAATAAATATGAATATTAAATTTGAACAAAAAGGGACAATATTTAACTATCGAATTGTAGCAATAATAATTAAGGATAACAAGGTTTTATTTCAAAAATTAGAAAAGGATAAATTCTGGGCTCCAATAGGAGGGCGATGTCAATTAAATGAAACTTCCATTGAAGCGATAAAAAGAGAAATTTATGAAGAGATAGAAGTAACTGAAATTAAAGATTTAAATCTGATTTGGGTGGTTGAAAATTTTTTTAATATTAATGATAAAAACATCCACGAAATTTCTTTTTACTATAATGTAACCTTGGGTGATAATGAAGAAATTTATAAATTAAAGGAATTTAAGGGAAAAGAAAAGGAAAAGAATATTTATTTCAAATGGTTTAATTTAAAAAACATTGAACAAGAACCAATCAAACCTGACTTTTTAAAAAAATCATTAACCAATATCAGTAATAATATATCTCACTATATTGAAGTAGAATGAAAAAAGGAACATACACAAAAGGATTTAACTTTGGCTATTTTTTTATAAAATTATCTTCACCAGACAGTTGGGCAGAAAAAGAACTATCACAATTATACACTAATAAAAGTTCAAAAGAATATTTCCGTGAAATAAATAAATTAGGTATTCCAGTCGCTAAAATTTTTTTCGAAGCAAATTATAAAAATTTTCAAATAATAATCCAAAAAAAAGAACTAGGGATTACTTTAAATGAGTTTTTAAAAACAACTACTTCGGAAACTTCATTACTAATATTCAAAGAAATTTTGACATATTATAAACTTATTTCAAAAGCAAATAATTTATTAATCGATTGGAATCTAAATAATTTTATTATTAATAAACAAAATCAAATTAAATTAATCGATTGTAATCCACCACTTTCCATTTCAATAGTAAAGAAATATCCGGAAAGTCAATTAAAGTTGTTATATCTTAATAATAATATACAATTATGTAGCCTTCTTGGTTATTGGCTACAATGTCGATTCCATTTATCTAAAAAAGAATTTATTGATGAATTTTATCAATTAACAAAAGAACTTAAAAGAGAATTTAAATTTGATTTAGAAAAATACATAAATAATTGCGAATCAAACCATATTCTTTTAGAAAAAATTAAATTAATTATTAAATTAAAAAATAATAAAATAGAATTTTCAAAATTTAAAAACCAATATCTTACTTTTTCTTTAAAAAAGGAAATAATGAAAGGAAGATAACATGCATGAAAAAATATATGGATCATATGATACCGCTCTATTAGTTAAAACAAATCAGCTTGATTTAATTCATTTTTTAGATGAATTATACGGTGATTATTTTCATAAAAAGGAAAACCCAATTTTTACAATTACATTTATAGTTAAACAAAGCCCCCCAAAAAAATTTCATATAATAGATAAAGAAGAAAAAGACACTACCAATAACTTTATCACACAAGATAAAGATGGCATAACTATTTATTTTACTGAATATAATGACCAAAAAAAATTATTTGCTAAACGAATTTTTACTAATTCCTTTTTAAAAGCTTTACAAAAAAATGGTTATTTTATTTTACACTCAGCAGCAATTAGTAATGATACTGGAGCTATATTAATTATAGGTGATAAAGGGGCCGGAAAAACAACGACTTTATTAACCTTAATTAATAAATATAATTATAACTTTATTTCAAATGATAAAATTGCTTTGAAAAAATTAAATAATAAATATATCGTTTGTGGTATCCCCCATTCAATGGGAATAATTAAAGAAGATTTAGAAAAACTTCAAATTAAAAATAAATATAATTTTTTTTTGGAGCAAGATAAATATTATATTGAGATTAAAAATATTAAAAATGTTTTTCAAACAAAAGTCATCCCTTATTCATCATTAAATAAAATCATTTTTACTAAATATACCAAAGGAACAAAGTCCTTAAAAACTTTGCCTATTACAGAAGTTATAAATTATTTAGGGGAAAACATTTTAGACAATCCTATCTCTAAACAAAAGCAATATCTAAATAAACTTTTAAATTTTAAGAGTAATATTATCACCAATTCCTTTTTCTCCGATATTGAATGTCATTCAGTAATCCAAGGTGAAAAAACAGACCGAGAATTATCATCCTTTTTAAAAAGATAATATCTTGCTTACTAATAAATGATTCAATACAATAAAAAAAGCCAAATCTTTTTCTAGCAATTTAGAAAAACTAGGCTTTATTTTTTTAAGCAAAAATATAATTAATTATATCCCCATTATCAAACTTTAAGATAGCTGAATAAATAACTCCATCACCAATTGCTTTAATTGTAAAACCATTTTTATCTGATTCATAAGTTAAACTATTTTTCTTTTCTTCTTTATCTATATAATCAAGACTCAATATCTCAAAATTCACATCACTTGTAACTTCAATAATAGCATCCTTATTGACTCCATAAGTAAAATCTAAATGTTTATACCTTATTTCCAAAAATTCCTTTGGAGTAAGATTCAATTCATAACGTTGCCCTTCTAATTTTTCGGGTAATGCTAGAAAAGGTTCAAGCTTAATCGCTTCTTCATTATTAGCGTCTGTAACTATTGCTTCCAACTGTTCACGATATCTTCTTATTGAAACATCACTACTAATTTGACTAATAATTTTTCTCTTATTACTTTCTGTATCATATATTGCCTCTATTTTTTTAATTACAGTTGCTTTTTTCATATTTAAATATTCTACTTCTACTTTATCATTTTCCCAAAAAATATTTGAATAAATTTCAGCTTCTTTCTTTTTCCCTTTTTCATTATTTTCGATTGAAACAACCACTTTTTTAAAAGATGGTGCCGAAATTACAGTCGCAACTCCTTGATAAATATTTAGATCTTCCGATTTTGGACGAAGAAGGAATATCATTCCAATCATAACTAAAACCCCTATAATAATTAACGTTTTCTTTTTCATTATTTTACACCTCATTTACTTTAATTATTACTACAACTTTCTTGTAATTGATTTAAGCCAACCTTATCAGTCTTATTTAGTTCAATCAATTCAAACTTATCAAAAATTTCAGCTTTTTCATTATTTTTATATTTCCTTTTACCTTCAAATGTAAACTCATAATGCTCATCTTTTTTTAATTGTGAAACCTGATCTTTAGTTAATTTTATAATAAAAGGTTCTTGAACCTGAAATTGATCAATAACAATAAATTTAAGAGAATCATCTTCAGCCTTATAATCCATTATATCAACAATGCGATATGTTTTCGTAAAAGTACACTCACCATTTTCAAATATTTCTGGCTCATATTTTCCTAATTTTACTAATAATTCATCTTTATCATTAGATACCTCTGCTAATTTTTCTGTAAGTTCGGTTATTTGTTCAATATAATCAATATTTTTTTCCTCTATTTGAGCTAACTTTGACTTTTTACATCCTACCACTAGAAAAAGAAACAAAATAAAATTTATAATTTTTATTCTTTTCACACTACACCTCTACCTCTATTATTATTATATAAAAAATATTTTATTTTGTCTAGGTCTTTAATAAATTTTAAATTCCTTTTATTTTTTTTAATCTCTTAAATACATATTTGTTCTTAATTCTGTTTCTAAATTAGTACTTTCACCATGCCCTGGATAAATTCTCATCATCAAAGGAAGCCGTTTTATTTTATCTAAATTATTCATTAGCATATCAAAATCCCCAGTTGGTAAATCATATCTTCCAATCGTTCCTTTAAATAAAAAATCTCCTGTAAACAAATATTTTTTATCAAAATAATATGACACTGAATCATTAGTATGACCCTCTGTATAAATAACATCAAAATTAAAGTCTCCAATTTGATAATTTTTTTCTTTAAGATTAGAATAATCATACACCAAACATTGATACTTTTTTTGTAAAGGAAGCAAAGCCCCAACATGATCAAAATGATGATGAGTAATTAGAATCCCTTTTACTTCATTATTTTTTATTTCCTTATTTATACTATTTTCATCTGCTCCAGGGTCTATAATCAAACATTGATTATTTTTAAATAACAAATAACAATTTGTTTCAAGTTCACCAACAATAATTCTTTTTATTTTCATAATCTCTCCTTAACAGGTCCATAACTTTTGCGATATCCCTCTATCAATCCATACTTCTTCATGGCTTCAATATGCCCTTTAGTAGGATAACCTTTATGATTTTTAAAACCATACCAAGGATATTTATTATCTAAATCTAGCATTATTCTATCTCTAGTAACTTTAGCAATAACACTTGCAGCAGCAATACTAATACTTTTAGTATCTCCTTTTATTATCGAAGTAAATGGAATCTCCAAATCAAGTTTCATCGCATCAATTAAAACATGTTCTAATTTGATTTGCTTTTGAACCTTTTTAATTGCTAACAACATTGCTTTTTTAGTTGCTTGATAAATATTAATTTTATCTATCTCTTCAGCACTAATAATACCAACCCCATATGCAAGACAATGCTCTACTATATAACTATAAAATTGTTCCCTTTTGTTCTCGGTTAATTTTTTAGAATCAGTTAAACCAGGTAAAATAAAGTTTTTAGGAAGCACTACACAAGCAGCCACAACTGGTCCAATTAAAGGACCACGTCCTGCTTCATCAACTCCACCTATATTAATAATCTTTTTATTATATAATTCTTGTTCATATTTATATAAATCCATTAGTCACCCCTTAATGCTTTAAAATAGAAAACATTATTTAACAACTATATTTATCATTTTCTTTGGGATGACAATTACTTTTATAATCTCTTTCCCTTCAATATATCTTTTTACATTGTCAATTGTTTTAGCAAGTATCTCCATTTCTTCGTTTGTTATATTAATATCAGCTTCCATTTTGCCCCTAACTTTACCATTTACTTGAACTACCATTTCAAATTTATCAGGAATAATCTTGCTTTCATCATATTTTGGCCACCTAGATTTATAAATTGGTTCTCCTAATTCACAAATTCTATTTAATTCCTCAGTAATATGAGGAGCCATTGGATTTAACAAACATAAAAATATTCTTAATTCTTCATTGCCAATAAATTCTAGTTTTTCGATTTCATTTAATAAAATCATTAAGGCTGAAACAGCAGTATTATATTTCATAGTTTCTATATCTTCAGTTACCTTTTTTATAGTTTGATTTAATAATTGTTCAATAGTTTTATTATTTATATTTTTTCTTGACTTATTTTTTAAGTTATAAACTCGATTTAAAAACCGATGAGCACCCACTATTCCTTGTTCATTCCAAGTTACTTCCTTTTCATAATCACCAATAAATAATTCATAAACTCGTAACGAATCAGCTCCATAAAGTTTAATCATATCATCTGGATTAATTACATTCCCTAAAGATTTACTCATTTTTACATTTCCTTTACCTAAAATCATTCCATGAGCAGTTCTTATTTTAAATGGTTCTTTTGTTGGTACTAAACCAATATCATAAAGAAATTGCTGCCAAAAGCGAGCATAAAGCAAATGCCTAGTTGCATGTTCCATTCCCCCATTATACCAATCTACTTGTCCCCAATATTTTAAGGCTTCTTGGCTTACAAATTCTTTAGTATTATGAGGATCCATATATCTTAACCAATACCAACTTGAACCTGCCCAGTTGGGCATTGTATCAGTTTCCCGACGAGCTTCTTTTCCACACTTAGGACAAGTAGTAAGATACCATTCAGGAATATTAGCCAATGGACTTTCCCCATCATCAGTAGGTTCGTATTTGGGGATATCCGGTAAAAGAATTGGTAAATCAGCTTCTGGAACGGGAACCCAACCACAATCATTACAATAAATCATTGGAATTGGTTCTCCCCAAAACCTTTGTCTTGAAAAAATCCAATCTTGTAGTCGATAGGTAACTGTTCTTTTTCCTTGTTCTGTTTTTTCTAAATGATTGAAGATTATTTCTTTGGCTTCATTCATATTAGTAATTTCATTTAACAAAGGTGAATTTATCATTATTCCTTCCCCTAGAAAAGGTTTCGGTAAAATTAAATTAGCAAATAAAGTACTATGACCTTCGTCCTTTACTTCTTCTAAAACAACATCCTTAGATACCCATTCTACTTTAAAATTATCTATTTCATCTTCATCTAAATTAGTGGCTTCTTTTCTTTTAGAATTAATTTTAAATAAAAAACCCGTCATATTTACTGTATAGGCTTTATTTTTATTATAAGCATAATAATTATGATTAATTGGAAATGATTCTCTAATTAATTCTACATCAACATAACCCGTTTCTTCTTTTATTTCTCGTAATGCACAATCAAAATAAGATTCATTTTCAACTACTGAGCCACCAATAAATAAACGACCACCTTTTTCTCCCCAATTTAAAGTTAAATATTTTTCATTTTCTTCATCATAAAGAATCGCAATAATACTATTTTTAAAAATGGCTTCTTTTCTTTTTTCACCTGTTATTTGTTTTATTACGGGAATAATTGGTATCTTAAATTTATTAGCAAAATCAAAATCACGATCATCATGAGCTGGCACGGCCATAATTGCTCCAGTACCATAACCCATCATGACATAATCTGATATAAAGATTGGTATTTCATTGTTAGTAAGGGGATTAAGAACTTTTAGACCTTCTATTTTTATTCCTGTTTTTTCTTTATTAAGTTCTACTCTCTCAAACTCAGACTTCTTAACAGACCTTGCTTGATATTCAATAACTTCTTTTAAATTTGTTATTTTATTTTCATACTTTTTTATAATTGGGTGTTCTGGGGCCAAAACCATAAAGGTTGCCCCATAAATAGTATCTGGTCTAGTTGTATAAACTTCTATTTGATCATTAATTTCTTTTAAAGCAAATTTTATAGTAACGCCTTCACTTTTCCCAATCCAATTTATTTGGGCATTTTTAACTCGCTCAACAAAATCAGTTTCATCTAAACCAGCAATTAACTTCTCAGCATATGATTTCATTTTTAGCATCCATTGCGATTTTTCCCTTCTTGTTATTTCTCCCCCACACCGTTCACAAAAACCAGCCTCTACTTCTTCATTAGCAAGTCCAGTTTTACATGAAAGGCACCAATTAATAAGTTTTTTATCTTTATAAGCTAACCCATGCTCATAAAACTTTAAAAATTGCCACTGCGTCCATTTTACATATTCAGGATCAGTTGTAGCAAGTTCTCGACTCCAATCAAAAGAAATACCAAGCATTTGTAATTGTCCTTTAAATACTTTTATATTATCTATAACGGCTTCTTTAGGATGCATCTTATTTTGAATTGCATAATTTTCAGCTGGCAGACCAAAAGCATCCCAACCAATCGGAAATAGAACATTAAAACCTTCCATTCTTTTCTTTCGAGCTAAAACATCAAGAGCAGTATAACTTCTAACATGCCCGACATGAAGACCACTGCCTGATGGATAAGGAAATTCAACCAAATAATAATATTTTGGTTTTTTACTTTCATTTATAGCTTCAAATGCTTTTTCCTTTTCCCATATCTTTTGCCATTTTGGCTCCATTTCTCTAAACTTATACATCTTTAGTTATCCTTTCTTTCTTTTGATAATATTTCCCAATAAAGTGATAAATTATAATTAATAATCCACTTAACATTAAAAAACCAATCAAAATCTTTAAAAAAACATTTTCAATTAAATTAACTATCACAAAAGTTAAAGTTATAATAAATGAATTTGCTAAAGCAATCAGATGATTTAGTTTTTTCATTTCTACATCCTTAATTTTTAACTTATATTTCCTTTCTAAATAAACAATTTCATTTCTACTTTTAAGCTTATCTTTGTTTTTTTTCCTTAAAATTACAGTTATTAAATACATAACATATATTAAAATAAAAGTTGTTATAAATTCTAATGCTATTTCCATAAAATCCTCCTCCGAATATAGTGATTATAACCTAATTATTAAATTGTAACAATGACATAGTTTCAAAACCCAAATTCCTAATAA
>CAZGXD010000017.1:0-12241 GCA_964529625.1 uncultured Muribaculaceae bacterium | reverse complement strand
TCATAAAATAAGGCTTTAAAAAATTTTACATCTCTTATCTCAAAAATCAAAGTATTAATAGCAGTAGTAATCGACTTCTTCTCTTTTAAATCTTCTATTATTTCTTCCCTTGATTTAGATACTTCATTTGTATCTATTTCTTCTTCTAAGGTCTCATTTTCCACATTTTCAATTTCTAAACTATCAGGGTTTAAATAATCAATAATTAAACAATTCGAATGATTTAATATATTATCAACTAAATTGGCATTTTTTAAAGATTTTCTCTTATTTCCTATTGCAATATTGCTATCCCTAATATATTTCATTACTTCCATATAATATTTATTATCTTCTAAATCAATTAATGGAATTTGACAATTACGGGTATCAATTTTTAATTCTAATTCATATATTTTTAATAACTCATTCATTAATTCTTTTTTACTATTAATTTCACTCATTGCCATTAGTTCTTCACTAGAACTATCAGGAACAGTTAAAAGTAAATTTTTAAGGATATTTGCCTTACCTTCCACCATCATCACCTATTTTCTTAAATTTTTACTTATAATTTTTTGTTCTTCAGTTAATTGTTTTATTCGCTCTATAATCCGTCTAGCTTTAACATTAGAAACATTATCTTTAGTAGCACTTAAATGTTTTTCTAAAATTTTTAAATCTAAATTTGAAGTAAAAAAAGTGGTTAAATCTTGTTGCATCCGATATTGTAAAATAGAGCCTAGAATCTCATCACGACCCCATTCAGTAACTGCTTCAGCCCCGATATCATCAATTAATAATAAAGGAACTTTTTTTATATATTCAAACTTCCAAGAAAAGTTGGTTGAAAAAGAACTCTTTAAGTTTCTTAAAAACTCCGGCCAATAGATAATAGCACTTTTAATATTATCTTTAGCTAACTCATTAAATAAGGCTGCAATTAAATAAGTTTTTCCACATCCAAAATTGCCATGTAAATATAAGCCTTTTTGTTTTGGATTCTTAAGATAATTTTTTTTAAAATCATTTAACCAAACAATAAGTGGATATCGACTTTCATCATCCATATAGATATCACTCATTCTTGCCCCTTTTAAAGTATCTTCAATATCAAATAAATAAACATTATTTAAATAGGCTGTTTTTTGTTGATGTTTTCGTTGATAACGACAAGGACGATAACCAAATTCTAACATATTATCAACAATAATTGGTAAATAGGTATATCCTGTAATTTTGTTTTTACATTCTAACAAATTCTTACACTTTTGACAATTACCATATTCGCGACTACTTTCTTCTAATAAGGAAGTATATTTCATTAAAACATCTGACTCTATTCCTAACGATGTCACTAATTCTTTAAAATCCTTGTTTTTTAAAGCCTTATCATAAGCCTCTTCTAAATCCTTTTTTAGTTCTATGTTTAATCCCATTTCTGTCAATTGATTAGATATTTTTTTCATCTTTCACCTACTTATATTCTTTTAATATTTCTTCTATTTCTTTTCGCTTATCAAGGCTAGGAACTTTAGTTTCTATTTCTTTATCAAACCAATCAGGAACAATATCTGTCTTTTTATTAGCTTTCGTTGTTGTTTTATATTGACAATGTTTTTTGTGTTCCTTTTCAGCTAAGATCATAGCATCTTCAACGGTATCAATTTTGTTTCTTTTCCATTGACTAGCAATTACTTCAATAAAAGATTTTATTAATTTATTATTATTAATTTTTAACACATAATCAATTAAGACATTAACTACTCCTGGTTTTAAATTTAATTCAATTAATAAATATGTTAAAATATCTTTTTCATATTTAGTAAGATTAGCATTATTACTACGACTTCTTAAAAAATCAGCTGGCGAGACTGTTTCAAAGGCATAAATCATTTTATCACGATTATTAATGCCCGTTTCCTTTTTTCTTAAATATTCTGGTTGTCCTTTATAAGCTAATGATGGTAATTTGCCATTGTTTTCAAATTTAAAATAATTTTGACAATTATTTTGTAATAATTCTTTATCAATTTTTCTTTGCTCATTAATAGAATTTTTTATTAATTCTTCAGTATTAAAATCATCTAAACTATAAATAAAACTTAATTTATAAATTAATTCTTTCAGTTCATTGGTAATACTTCTTGGATTCAATATTTCTTCTGGAATCTTAGTTAAAATATTATCTAGATTTATTTTAGAAACAAGTTCTAAACTTCGATATTGGTATTGCTTAATATCAGAAGCTAAAGTTTCAACTGGTAATTCTGTAATTGATTCAAAAACATCAGTAAAACTATTAGTTATATCAACATAATCTTTTATATTTATTTTAGGAATCTTATAATAAGCGATTACTTTTTCATATTCTACTTTACCGATGTTATTATATAAAACTGTATTTAAAATTGGATTCGAAAAAAAATCATATGAATTAAGAGGAGAATATAGTTCATAAATATAATTATTAACTTCTCCTTTTTTTAAATATGTTTTTATTAATCCAATTGCTTCTAGCCTTTCGCGAGCTTGTTTTAGATTTTCTAAATCAAGTCGCATTCTAGCCATTAAATGATGATGGGTCCATTCTAATGAAACAAATTCTCTTTTATCCAAAAAAGACCATAGAGTAAAATATAAATTAACAGCAATTCCCCCTATTATTGGTTGATAAAGCATACTTAATAATAATCGATCGTCATCTTTTAAAATCGTATTATTAAATACAATATAAGTATCAGCCGGTAATAGGTTTACTTGTTTCATCAAATCATCTCCAATATTAGTTTATCATAATAAGTATTTTAAAAAAAGAAAAAATTATTTTTTCTTTTTCTTTTTAAGATTTAAATGATCTTTATAAAAAAGTTCATCAGGTTTCATCTTAAAAACAGCAGCAATTTTAATTGCCATATCATATAATAAACGTCTCTTACAATTCTCTAGTTGTGAATAAAATGATTTGCTAATTCCTATCATATCTGCCATTTTTTGAACAGTATATTTATTAGCAAGACGAAGTTCTCGTAATTTATTATATCTATCCATTCCTCATCCCCCTTACTACATATTTATTCAACTTCAACATTATGAAAAATGTTTTGAATATCTTCAGCATTTTCTAGCATAATCATTATTTTATTAAATGAATTTAAATCTTCATTTGATAAAATAACGATATTTTTAGGTATCATCATAATTTCTTCAACAATAAAATTAATTGTTTCAAATCCTTTTTTAAGACTATCCTTTACTTTAAACAAATCTTCTGGTTGAGCATATATAGTTATAATACCATCTTCATTTTCGATATCATCAACCTCTATATTATCTAAAATCAAACTTTCCATTACTTGATCTTCAGTTAATTCCTTAATAGCAATGACTGCTAAACAATCATACATATAAGAAACACTACCATTAACTCCTAATTTCCCATTGTTTTTATTTAGGGCTGGTCGAATATAACTTAAAGTTCGATTAACATTATCAGTTAAACAATCTATTATAAAAGTTGAACCCCCTGGTCCGAAAGCTTCATATCTAACCTTATCATAACTTTCATCAACTCCAGAATTGACTTTATCAATGGCTCGGTTAATTATATCAGCCGGGACTTGTTCCTTTTTAGCTTGGTCAATTAATCTTTTTAAAACAGCATTAGCTTCAACATTAGTTCCCCCTGTTTTGGCTGCTTGATATATTTCTCTAGCATATAATGAATATACTTTAGCTTTGGCTGCTCCTGTTTTTTCAATACTAGCTTTTCTAACTGAATATGCCCTTCCCATTAATATCTCCCCTTAATTTTAACCTTATCTATTTTTGACTCTATTTTGCTATTTTATCTAAGGCTTCTTTGGCTGCTAATTGCTCGGCTTCCTTTTTTGAACTGGCAGTTCCTCTTCCATAAACAACATTATCAATATTAGCTTCAACCGTAAAAACCTTTTTATGACCAGGGCCTTTTTCATTAACTACTACATATTCTAATCCTCGTCTATCTGTTTGAACAAATTCTTGTAATAAAGTTTTATAATCTCCAATTAAATCAAGTTTCTTGCTTTCAATAATAGGAATTACATGCCTATAAACAAAGTTTTTTACTCCTTTTAATCCCTTATCAATATATAGGGCTCCAAGAAAGGATTCAAAGACATCAGCCACTTTCGCTCGGCGATATTTCCCCCCACTTTCTTTTTCACCATGCCCTAACTTGATATATTGATTTAAATTTAATTTTAAGGAATAATCATATAAAGCCTTTTCACATATATAATGAGCTCTTAATTTAGTCAATATTCCTTCATCCTCTTGACAGTTTAAATATAAATATTCACTAATTACTAACTCAAAAACAGCGTCTCCTAAAAACTCTAACCTTTCATAACTTTCTGTTTTATTTTCATTAGCATAAGATGAATGAGTGAAAGCTTGTTCATAGAGTTTAATATTATTAGTTTTAATTCCAAGTTGTTTTAATATTTTCATATTTTCTCCATTCTTAAATAACCCTTCCAACAATTACATTATAACATTTATAAAATGATATATAAATAGTTTTTTATTAATATCACTATATTTTTGATATATTTACTTTTTTATTACTTTTTAGTATAATTATAGTGGTGAAATAAATGAAATATTTTTTAATAAAGTTAATTCAAATTTATCAAAAAATTCCTGGTTCTTTTCATTACTATTGTCGCCATATTCCAACTTGTTCAAATTATGGAATTGAAGCAATTAATGAATATGGAAGTATAAAAGGAAGTTATTTAACAATTAAACGAATTTTAAAATGCCATCCATGGGGTTCAGTAGGTTATGATCCAGTCATTAAAAAGGAGAAAATATGAAAAAAAGAATTCAAATTATAACTATTTTTATTATTTTATTAACAGTATCAGGTTGTTTTAAAAGAGATACTTTAGAAGGAATCGATATTTATACTACAATTTATCCAATCGAATATATTACTAAGCGTCTTTATGGGGAACATAGCAACATTTTTAGTATTTATCCTGATGGGGTTATTGTTGATAATTATGAATTAAAAGATAAACAAATCAAGGAATATAGCAAGGCTAAACTTTTTATTTTTAATGCTTTAAGTCATGAAAGAGAATATGTTATTCCGATGTTTAATCACAATAAAAAAATAAAAATAATTGATGCCTCATTAACTATGACTAATGATAATGGAATTGAAGAATTATGGTTGAATCCTTCTAATTTCTTAATGATGGCTCAAAATATAAGAATGGGCTTTAAGGATTATATTAATAATCATTATTTAAAAAATGAAATTGATGAAAATTATCAACAACTTTATATTGAGATTTCTAACTTAGATGCTAATTTAAAACAATTGCCTGAAAATGCTACCAATAATATTATTGTTGTTAGCAATAATGTTTTTAAATGTTTAGAAAAATATAATTTTCAGGTTATTTCTCTAGAAGAAACAGACCAACTAACAGATAAAACAATTGCTGAAGTTAAGGAATTAATTGACGAAGGAATTATTAATTACATTTTTATAAAACAACATGAAGAAATAAATGATACAATTCAAAATATAATAAATGAAACAAATGTTAAAACAGAAACTCTTCATATGATAACTAATTTAACTGAAGAAGAACGAAATAATAATTTAGATTATATCACTCTTATGAATGAAAATATTGATAAATTAAAAAATGAATTATATGATTAAAAAAAACAGTAGCAACTGTTTTTTAAAATCCCATTATTAAACAAATTACAAAAAAAGCAATTCCTAGACCTAAAGTTAATCTACTAATAAATAATTCCGAGCCTCGTTCTTTTCTGTTGGCAAATAAACTTTCATTGCCTCCTGAAATAACATTAGAAGCACTTTCTGCTTTTCCACTTTGCAACAGAACAAGGGCAATTAGTAATAAACAAATAATAATTAATACATGGACCATTTTTTCCCTCCTCGATAATTCCCTTTTTATAATTTAACATAATTAAAAGATAAAAGCAAGTTTTTATTTTTTTTGTTGTTTAGGTTTAAGGATAACCACACTTTTATTATTAAATGTTATTTTGGAAATAACTTCTTTAAATTCATTAAAACTTAATTTTTTAATATTATTATATTCATCATGAAAAATCATGCCGTCTTGAATTAAACTATTAGTTATCCAATTATTAATAGCAACAATATTATCACTCATATAAATAAAAGAGCTAATTATTCTTTTTTTCTTTCGTTCAAAGGTTTCTTCAACAATATTAAATTTCTCAATTTCTACTTTTATAGCCTCTAAAAATGATTGATATTTTTCGGTTTCCCCAAAAATTAAAACTAAAACATGAGTCTCTAAATCAACTAAGGTATAATCCAAATCATCATTTATAATTTCTTCTTCTTTTAGGGTCTCATTAAATTTTGAGGTTGTTCCAAATTTCATCTCAAAATATAAAGTGATATAACTAAGAATATCTTTCCTTTTTATCTTATCAATTTTAGTAATATTAAATTTATAAGTTATAGCAACATTAGGAATAGCAATATTCATAAAAATATCTTCTTCCTCGGTAGCAACTTCATCTGGTTCATTATACTTTTTTACTTTTAGTTTGGTTTGAATTTGAGCAAACTCTTTTTTATTTTGATTATTTTTTATTATTTCTAAAATTGATTCTGGTTTAACGTTTCCAGTTATTACTAAAATCATATTATTTGGATGATAAAAAGTATTATAACAAGTATATAAATCTTCTTTTTCTATTTTAGTTATACTTTCCATTGTTCCTAAAATAGGAATTTTAATCGGATGTTTAACAATACTATTATAAACACTTTTTTCATAAAGAACAAAAAAGGGATTATCTTGATACATCTTTATTTCTTGTTCAATTATACCTTTTTCTTTATTTACATTTTCTTTTGTAAAATAAGGTGTTTGAACAAAATCTAATAAAAATTCTAAATTTTCTTCTAATTTTGTTGAACATGAAAATAAATAAGTTGTTTTATGATTCGAAGTATTAGCATTAGATGATGCTCCACTTTCAGCAAAAAAGGCAAACGGATTATGACCATCTTCTTGTTCAAATAATTTATGCTCTAAAAAATGGGCAACACCATCAGGAACTTTTATCATTTTTTTCTCATTAAAAGGAACAAAACTTTGATGTTTAGAACCAAACTTAGTTGTAAAAGTAACATAAACATTATTAACATTTGTTTTAGGAACAATATATATATTTAACCCATTATTTAATTCTTCATGATATAATTCTAAATCTAATTTAGTTAATTCAAATGATTTCATCCTATCCTTCCCCTTCTAGCACAAAAACAATATCAACATAAATCTTTTTAGCAAAATTAATAACCTTTTGACGATCTACTTTTTGAAAATTAATAATTCTTGTTTCAAGATCATCAAGTCCATAATATTCTTTAGAAACATAATATTCAATTACTGATATTGGAGAATTATTTATTTCTTTTAACTTGTTTATCAAACTTATTATTACCTTATTTATTTCTTGATTATCAATTAACCCTTTAGCAACACTATTAATTTCTTTTCTTATTAAACGAATCGCTTTCTCACTATCTTCTTTATTAATTCCAGCTCGAATAATTAAAATATTACTTAAAATTTTTATTTGAGAAGAAATACTATAACAAAGGGAATTTTTTTCACGAACCTTATTAAATAGTCTAGAATCAGGTCCTTCTCCTAAAATTGAATTATATATATATAAAACATATTTTCTTTCAAAATCAGTTAATTCCCCTATTTTAGAACCAATTACTAATTGACTCTGTTTAGAATCAAAGCCCTCTTTTACTTTTCTAGCTCTTTTTCTAAGTTTGTCATGTTTTAAATAAAGACTTCCCGTTTTTCGCTTTATAGTATTAATAGGAATCCTTTCTTGGAGTAACTTTTTTATTGCTTGATTATTAACATCTCCAACAACAAAAATATTAATCGTATCACTAGAAATAATTTCTTTATAATAATCAGTTAAATTGGTAATTGTAATATCGTCAAGATCTTCCTTATAACCCGAAGCAACAAAAGAAAAAGAATCATTAGGTCCCATTATATTCAACATTTTATTATAGGCATAATAACTAGGTTTTTTTTCTTGTTCTAAATAACTATCAAGAGCTCGTTTTTTTACATTAGATAATTTTTCTTCCTTAAACTTATCATTTTTAAAATCGGGTTCAAAAATATTCTCTAGAAAAAAGGAAACTGATTTTTCAAACATTCCATTTTCAGTATATTTTTCATGTAAAAACTGGGTCGAAAAAGAAAGGATAACATCTTTCCCACTTATTATAGAACCACTAGAAATCTTTTGATTATATAAATCTTCTTTAGCAATCATTAATAAGCGTTGATTAGAATATCTAGCTGTTGATTCAAACAAGATTTCACTTAATAGTCGTCGTTTTGTTAATTCCTCTTTTTTGCCCTTTCGTTTAAAATCTATTCGCAGATTAATAGTTTTAAATCTATCAGTTTTAATAATATGAACATTATATGGTCCAATTTCATATTTTGAATACTTCATAACTCACCTCTTTTTTAGTATACCTTAATTTTATTATATTATAATATAGATTCAAGAGCTAACTCTATCATTTTAGTAAAAGTTAATTGTCTTTCCTCACTGCTAGTTATCGCTCTTGTTTCTAAATTATCAGACACAGTTAAAAGACAGGCTGCTTTTTTATTAAAAAGGTTGGCATTATGAAATAAAGAAAAGGTTTCCATTTCAACAGCCAAACATTTTTGGTTTTTATATAATTCTTGATAACGATTATTTTCTTGATAAAATACTTCACTACAATGAACTTTTCCCGTTTTTATTTCTATTTTATTTTTATTAGCTATTTCAAAAATCTTATCAGTTAATTTTTTTGAAGCTAAAATTCCCTTTTTATTATAACCATTTTGAATAAAAGCATAATTAGACTCAGAATAACTCTCATTTACTAAAATCAAATCATATAAATTTAATTCTTTGGTATAGGCACCACATGAACCAACTCTAATAATAATATCAACTTCATAAAACTTAAATAGTTCATAAGAATAAATTCCCATACTAGGAATCCCCATTCCTGAAGCAAGAATAGTTACTTTTTTATTTTTATAATAACCAGTATAACCTAACATTCCTCTAACTTGATTTACTAATTTATAATCAGTTAAATAAGTTTCAGCAATAAATCTGGCTCGTAACGGATCCCCTGGCATAAGCACGACTTTCGCAATTTCATCTTTTTTGCTTTCAATATGTGGTGTCATAAAACCAACTCCCTTTTAGTAAGTATATCATATTATTCGCTTAAATTCCTAAAAATGTTTTTTAAATACATTCCTGTATAACTTTCCTTTACCTTAGATATTTCTTCGGGTGAACCCTCAGCAATAAGATAACCACCTTTATCGCCACCTTCAGGACCCAAATCAATAATATAATCACAAGTTTTAATAACATCTAAGTTGTGCTCAATAACAACTACACTATCTCCATTATTTACAATTCGATTTATAATAATAAGTAATTTTTTTACATCTTCACTATGCAAACCAGTCGTTGGTTCATCTAAAATAAACATTGTTTTCCCTGTTGCCTTCTTTTGAAGTTCTTTCGCTAATTTTACTCGACTAGCTTCACCCCCACTTAAGGTAGTGGCACTTTGTCCTAGTTTAATATAAGAAAGCCCGACATCATCTAGCATTTGTAATTTTTGTTTTACTTTCGGAATATTATCAAAAAAACTTAAGGCTTCTTCTACTCTCATTTCTAACACATCTTTAATACTTTTACCCTTAAATTTAATTTCTAGCGTTTCTTGATTATATCTAGTTCCCTTACATACTTCACAAGGAACATAAACATCTGGTAAAAAATGCATTTCTATTTTTTTGACTCCATCACCGAAACAAGCTTCACATCTTCCCCCTTTTATATTAAATGAAAACCTTCCCTTTTTGTAACCTCTTTTTTTAGCTTCTTTTGTACTAGCAAAAACCTCTCTTATTTCATCAAACACTCCCGTATAAGTAGCAGGATTACTTCTTGGAGTTCTTCCAATTGGATTTTGTGATATTTCAATTATTTTATCTATTTGTTCAATTCCAATAATATTTTTAAATTGACCAGGTTTCTCTTTTGCTTTATATAAATTATTAGCAATTGCTTTATATAATATTTCCCTAACTAAAGTTGATTTCCCACTACCACTAACCCCAGTTACACAAGTAAAAATACCTAATGGGATTTTAACCTTTATTTGTTTTAAATTATTTTCACTCGCCCCAATTATTTCTATATATTTATCACTTTTTCTTCGTTTTTTAGGAATCAATATTTCTTCTATTCCTTTTAAATATCGACCTGTTAAACTATTATTATTTTCCATTATTTCTTTAGGAGATCCAACAGCAACTAATTCTCCACCATGAATTCCAGCCCCAGGACCAATATCAACAATATAATCACTAGCTAACATAGTTTCTATATCATGCTCAACTACAATTAAAGTATTCCCTAAATCACGCATTTCCTTTAACGAATTAATTAATTTTTGATTATCTCTTTGATGAAGTCCAATGCTTGGTTCATCTAAAACATATAAAACACCTGTTAGTCTTGAGCCTATTTGAGTTGCTAATCTTATCCGTTGGGCTTCACCCCCACTTAATGTTTTAGAACTTCGATCTAAGGTTAAATAACCTAGCCCGACATTTATTAAAAACCTTAAACGAGAAGTTATCTCTTTAATTATTAATTTTGATATTTCAGTCTGTTCTTTAGTTAATTTTAAATTATTAAAAAACTCATCTAATTTCTCAATACTCATTTTAGTTAATTGATAAATATTTTTATTGTTAATTAAAACTGATAAAATACCTTCATTTAATCTAGCTCCTTTACATGTCGGGCATGGTAATTCAGTCATATATTGCTCGATCCATTCTCTAATCCAAGTACTTTTTGTTTCAATATATCTTCTTTGTAAAACATGAATAATTCCTTCATAATAATCTTTTACTTGACTAGTCCTACCTGATTTTGAAACATAACTAAAATCAATTTTTTCTTTTGAACCATAAAAAATAATCTCCTTTTCAGCCTTTGTTAATTTTTTAAATGGTTTATCTAAAGAAATATTATAATGTTGACAAGTTATTTTTAAATAATTAAATAAAATATTATCACTATTATGATTTAAAGCCACAATTGCTCCCTCATTAAGACTAAGTTCTTTATTAGGAACAATTAAATCAACATCTATTTCCAATTTAACCCCTAAACCCTTACAATCAAAACAAGCACCATAAGGAGCATTAAAAGAAAACATTCTTGGTTCTAATTCAGGTAAAGAAAAATCACAATGAGGACAAGCATATTTTTCACTCATGACTATTTCTTCTTTAGAAAGAACATCAATAATAACTTTACCTTGCCCGAGAGTGGTAGCAATTTCAATACTTTCATATAAACGACTTCGAATTTCTGGTTTTATAATTAAACGATCAACAATAATCTCGAGATTATGATTTTTATTTTTATCTAATTCTATTGATTCTTCAATTTCATATTCAATTCCATCAACTCGAACTCTTAAAAAGCCTTCCCTTTTTATTTTTTCCAAAACATCTTTATGAGTTCCTTTCTGATCTTCTACAATTGGACTTAAAACCCTTATTTTTTGATTAACTTCCAATTTCATTATTTGATTAACCATTTCTTCGATGCTCTGACTACTAATTGGAAGATTATGAACTGGACAATAAGGAACCCCAATTCTTGCATATAATAATCTAAAATAATCATATATTTCAGTGGCAGTCCCAATTGTACTTCTTGGATTCTTAGAAGTCGTTTTTTGATCAATACTTATCGAAGGACTTAAACCATCAATACTATCAACATCTGGCTTTTCACTACCCCCTAAAAACTGTCGAGCATAAGCACTTAAGCTTTCTATATATCGCCTTTGTCCTTCAGCATAAATAGTATCAAATGCTAAACTACTTTTACCACTACCACTAACTCCAGTCATTACAATTAATTTATTTTTAGGAAGTTCTAAATTAATATTTTTTAAATTGTTTTCCCTTGCTCCCTTAATAATTATTTTATCCATTTTATCATTCCATCCCTATATCTTTAATTATTTTCCCCTTTTATAACAGTAATATTATACCATGCTAACAACAAAACTAACAACTTATCTAAA
>CAZGXD010000016.1:6743-12264 GCA_964529625.1 uncultured Muribaculaceae bacterium | reverse complement strand
CTGTTGTTTTAGATATGTTTTTAGTGAGTAATCTTAACGTTTCTTTTAAAACGGGAGTTAATGGAATACCAATAACAAATATAATCGTTAACATTGTTTTAATTATAGTAGTTTCAATTATTCTAATAAAAGAAAACATTAATGTATTTAAATTTAGTAAAAGCAGTTATAAATGGGCAAAAGAATGGTTTCACGTTGGCAAATATTCTGGTTTAGAGTCTTTTCTTAGAAACCTCGCATTTATGATAATGATTGTTAGAATGATTAATGTCGTAGCTGAACAAGGTAATTACTGGATTACAAATAATTTTATTTGGGGATGGCTTTTACTGCCAGGACTAGCCTTATCTGATTTAGTTAAACAAGAAATTGCCGAAAACAAAAAGAACATTGAATCTAAAACGATTGGTTATATTATGTTAACTACTATATTTGCTTTAGTATGGTTATTATCTATACCTTTATGGAAACCATTTTTAAAGCATGTAATGAATGTTAAAGATTACGAATTAGTATTTAAAATAGCATTAATTCAAACACCATTTTATCTCTTGTTTTTATATAACAGTAATATTTTTGATGCCACATTTTATGGAAGAGGCAAAACCAACTACATGCTTTATCAATCAATAGTTATTGATGTTTTTTATTATGGTTTGATGTTTGTTTTATATATAACAAAAGTTTTTAAACCATCAATAATAGGAATATCATTAATGTTTGGTATTGGAATGGCATTAGACTTTATTCCAACAATGATTTTGTATATTCGACTATTAAGAAAAGAGAATTTGAGATTGTCTGTAATTGATAGATAACTACTAAAATGATATAATTTTAGTAATAAAGAATAATTAAATATGATAAAGAGGTAATTATCAAATGAAAACAAAACATTTTAACAAATCTTTGATAGCTAGATATGAAACTTTAGAAAGAAATATAAAGTCTAAAAGTAATTCGTTTTATGACTCCTATTTAGACATGCTTGAAGAAACCATTAAATATATTTTAAGAAGAGAGAAAATCGAATTTGATGATACAAGAACATGTGGATTTATTGTTAGAAATTCACTTGTAGAAGATTTTTTTAAAAACGAGATTAAAGTTGATGATTTCACATATAACAAATTGCCTGATTATATAAAAAAATGTAATGATCATAAACATAAAAAAGAAAAGAATATTCAAATTGAAGGTATAATTAATTTTTTAACTGTTTATTATACATTTGTTAATTATTATAAAAAATATATTCAAGAAGATAAAATATTATTTGACTCTAATTACTATGTATCAATATTTGGAATAACTGAAATTTTAAATAAAAAGTATAAAAAAGAAGTAGTATCTTTAAAAGAAGAGCTAGAAGAGCTATATACTAGTCAAAGAATGTCTTCAAACGATTTAGAAGAATACAAATCACTTTTAAGTAATAAAGAACTTGAAGTCTTAAATCTTGATGAGCAAAACCAGGTTTTACAAACTCAAATAAACAAGTTAAAAACAATAAAGTTACATACACTGGAAGAAAAACTCAATAAATCCTTAGAACTCTTGTTGAATCTTCAAGATGAAGTAATTGAAAATAGATTAGCTACTGATGTTGTTTATAGGTCGATTACTGGCAAAGGAATTAAAACTGCAGTTGAAAACTTAAAAAAGAAAGGTAATGAAGACTAATGGGTGATAAGTCAGTATTTGAAAGAATGGATGAGCAGGACACAAAAATTGATAAAATTTCCCAAAAAATAGATTTATTTTTGTCTTCTAACTTAGTAGATAGCAAAGAAAGTGATGAAGAATCGGAAAGAATATTAACAAAGTTTATAGAGACTGCTGATAAAAAGTATTTTTGGTTTGGAAAAGATGATGATTTTATAAGACAAAATAAAATATTACTAATCTTTAACTTGGTTTTATTTTTATTAATTTTTAGCAGTTTTATTTTTGCAGCATTCAGTAAGGGTGATGATAAATATTTAATATTTTTATTGAATATCATTTCTCTTTTTTACTTAAGGAAATTTTTTGCTATAAAAAAGACAGAAAAAATTATTGATCATAATGATTTGTATCCAAAATCATCATTTGATTACTATTTAAGTATAGATAAATATTGGGTAAGCGATTTTAAAGAAAAAAAATCATTTAAAGTTATAAGAATTATTTTAATTATATTTTTGGTTATTTCAATACCAGTAATTTTTGTTAATTTTGATATGATGTTTCTAATGAGTTATATTTCTTTAGTGATATCATACATAATTATGAAAATCATTTCTAAACGCGAAGAGTATTTTTATTTTTCATATTTAGCTGTTTTATTCACAAATAAAAATGAAAAAACTAATGAAGTACATACACTTGTTTATTTTCAAATTAAAAATGAATTAATATTATTTGATGAATTTAAAGAAAAATATAAGAATGCTATAAATTAACGACTATTTACGAAATCTTTCAAATTTGGTATACTATTGATGTCAGGCAAATGAACTCCGGAGCTTTGCGCAAGCCTCGCAAAGGAGGTAATTGCTATGACAACTAAAGATATTTTACTAAATACTGGTAAAAATCTTAAAAAACTGATCAAAGACAAAGGGTATACTCAAGAAAGGTTTGCTAATGAAATAATGTATGTTGATCCAGTTACTGTGCGTAGATGGATTGCTAACGGTATTACAAATACAGAAACTCTAATTGAAATTGCTAAGTTCTTTGATATAAGTTTTGAAGAACTCTTCAAATAGAGTTCTTTTTTTTGCTTATAGTGCATTTTCCGTACTATTTTATGTTTTCAACTCGCTTTATAATGAAATTGAAAGTGAGGTATGTCATGAAGAAAACAAATTATTTTAAAGTTACAGCTAAATGTGGTCACGTAGGTAAAAGAAAATATGTTCCAATAACTTTTGCAGTAGTTGCTTCTAGTAAAAAAGAAGCAGCAAAAAGAACAAGAAAGTTCCCGAGAGTAAAAAGAAATCACAAAGATGCAATTCTCGATGTGAAGCAAATTTGCTATGATGATTATTTAATAATTAGAGATATAAACGATAATGATCCCTACTTAAAATGTAGAAATATCCAAGAGCAAAGAAAAATAGAAAACTTTGATTCAAGATTAGAAGCTGAACAAAGATATCTAAATAATGATGTTACTAAAACGCGAAAAGAAAGAGTTCAATATAAATTAAAAATATTTAAAGAACTTAACAAGCTGCATGAGAGGGAAATTAATGAATATCTATATCAATTCAATTAAATATAATAATAGCTTAGTAGACGGCCCAGGCATAAGGACAGTTGTCTTTATGCAAGGCTGCGAAATCAAGTGTAAAGGATGTCATAACTATAAAACATGGAACATTGAAGATGGAACTTTATATAAAGTTAGTGATTTGGTTAATGAATTAAAAGGAAAAACAATTAATAAAAAGATAACTATTTCTGGTGGTGAGCCACTATTACAGAAAAAAGCATTAGTTTTATTGTTAAAAAAATTATCAGAACTTAATTACAATATTGTTTTATATACTGGTTATGAAAAAAAAGATGTACCACAAGAAATATTAGAAAAAATTAATTATTTAAAATCAGGACCATTTAAATATGAGCTTTTAACAACAACAAAACCATATGTAGGTTCAACAAATCAAAAATTTGAAAGGATAAAATAAAAATGAAACAATTAAAAAATGACAATGCTGCAAATAGAAGTAGCTATGTAGGACATGTATTTAATGTCGGAGAAAGAAAATTCAAAAAAGAAATATTAAAGACATTACCTAAACAATGGGCAGATTTACACAAAAACGGTGATATTTATATTCATGATTTAGATGCTTATGGATTAACTTATAACTGTTTAACTTTTGATATTATTAATAAGTTTCCTTATGATGAATTTAATCAACAAACGGACACAGGAAAAATATTAAGAGTATTTGAGTTTATTAAAGAAATTTTTAGAAATATTGGTAATGAACAATCTGGTGGAATGGCTTATGCAAACTTTGATGTTGAATTATCAACAATTCTTAAAACATTAAATGTTGACTATAAAACTAATAAAGGCTTAATTGAAGAAAGTATTGCAGAACTTATTTTATGGGCAAATAATAATCATACAAGAATGGGTCAAACTAGTTATTATGTAACATTAAATTTAGGATTAGGTATTGATGATTATTCAAGGTTTATTACAAAAACAGTAATTACTAAATTTATGGATTTAGGAGAAAAAGTATTTAAGCCAAACATTATTTTTAAAGTTAAAGAAGGGATTAATTTTAAAAAAGAAGATCCTAATTATGATCTACTAGAGCTTGCCTTAAAAAGTACAGCTATGAAAATGATTCCAACTTACATATTGGCCGATTCCAAAACAAATAAAGGAGTTGATCCTTATAAATTAGCTGTAATGGGATGCAGAACTAGAGTTGTTGATAATTTATTTGGTGAAAGAAACTCTTTAGGACGAGGAAATATTACAAACATTAGCATTAATTTGCCTAGAATAGCACTTAAAATTGAAGATGAAACAAAAGACTTATCTGATGATGAAAAGTTTAATGTCTTTTATCAAAAATGGGAAGAAGTAGCTAAACTTACTAAAGATATATTGTTAGATCGCTATTATAAAGTTTCAAAAAGAAAACATGAAGATTTTCCAACTAATAGTAAATATCATTTGTGGAATGTTGATTTTAATGATTATGAGTCGTTAGAAGATGTTTTTAAACATGGAACATTGTCATTAGGATTTATTGGGTTGAGTGAAGCTGTAGAGGTTTTAACAGGAAAGAAATATTATGCTGATATGGATAATTATATTAGAGCATTAGGTTTTGTTTCAAAAATGAGAAACTATGTTGATTTTTTAAAAAATCATTACAATTTAAATTTCTCTTTACTAGCGACAAGTGGAGAATTAATTAGTGGATGGTTTACTGAAATTGATGAAAAAGAATTTAAACCTAAAGCGAATATCTTTGAAAAAGGTTATTATACAAATTCATTTCATGTTGATGTAGATAGTAATCTTCCTGGATTTAAAAAGATTCAACTTGAAGGAATGTTTCACGAACTTGCAAACGGAGGAGCAATTACTTATTTAGAGTTAGGTGAAGCACCACTTAGTAATATTGAAGGATTAAAAGAATATATTGATATTGCAGTAAAACATGGGGTTCATTATTTAGGTTTTAATTTTCCAAAAGATATTTGTAATAATTGTGACAATGTAGGGGTGTTTGATACTTGTCCTGCGTGTAATAGTGATGATATAACAAGAATTAGAAGAGTATCTGGGTATTTAGAAATACTTGATGGTTTTACAAAAGGCAAAAAGAATGAAGAAAAAAATAGAAAAAGAAACTAAACAAATTTATTATATCTCTGATCTTCATTTAGGTGACAAAAGAGTATTTAAGTTGTGCAATAGAAATTATTCTATTGATGATTTTAATAAAAAAATAATTAAAAATTGGAATACTGTGGTTAAAGAAAATGATGATGT
>CAZGXD010000016.1:0-6733 GCA_964529625.1 uncultured Muribaculaceae bacterium | reverse complement strand
GTGACATTTTATTTGAACAATATTATGAAGGAATAAATATATTAAAAAAACTTAACGGAAATAAGCATTTAATTGTTGGAAATCATGATTTGCCAATGTTGGAAGAGTTTATATCAGCAAATATATTTAAAAGTATAAACTACCAAATATTAATTAAAGATAATGATGAAACTGTATTTCTGTGTCATTATCCAATAATGAATTTGCCAGAAGATATGAGCGGTTCTTATCATATATACGGACATATACATAATAAGGAAATAAGAGAGATAAAAGAATATTATAAAAATAAAAAAGCTTATAATGCAAGTTGTGATGTAATAGATTTTACTCCACAAACATTAAATGGATTAATAAAATTAAAGGAGGAAAATAATGAGGCATATATCAATTGAAGGTATGGATGGAGTTGGGAAAACAACTATATGTGAAATGTTAGCAGAACAATTAGGTTATCAATTTGTTGAAAAACCACTACATTATCTTTTTGACAAAGATGGACAAATTAATGAGTATCAAACTATTACAAAAGAAGTTAATAAAAGTTGTAATAGAACATTTACTGCTTGGTATCACGGATTGAATAATATTTATCTTTATGAAAGATTTAAAAATGAAAACATTGTAACAGATAGGCATGTTGTTTCAAATTATTGCTGGAGTGGTACAGAAGATAATAAAGACATTTATGATTTAATTTTAAAGAAAATTGGTAAACCATATTTAACTATTATTTTATATGCTAATGAAAAAACAATATTAAACAGGTTAAAAAATCGCAACATTAAAGATAAAGATATTAAACGAGTTCACTTAAGCGAAAAGGTTTACGAAAGAATGATATATTTTTGTGAAATAAATGATTTTGATTACTATGTTGTTGATACTTCAAACAAAACACCAGAAAAAATAATAGAAGATATTATGTTTTATATAAAGGAGAAAGAATTTGCAGAATATTAATGATTTAAGATTAAGTAGAGATATGAAATACGAAGCATTATATTGGGCTTTAGGTTTTCATGAACTAAATAAAAATAAATTTACTAGAAATATTAATGGTGCTAATATTATTATTTATTCTGATAAACAATATGTTGAATTTAGTAATAAGATCACTATAATAAACGGAGAAAAATTAGATTTAACAACACATAAAAGTTTTGTTGTGTTAGAATGTGTTGTTAAATTATTAGAGATGGGTTACATAGAAGAAGAGATAATAATTGATTTTGATAATGAATATGATATATATGCTAAAGATCTTTATATTAAATGCCATGAATGGGGTCAATTAAAGCAAGAAGAAAAATCCAAATTTAATAAAGATATTATTAAATCTATTAGCTATTCTTCAAGGTTAGCTAGCGGAATGATTGAAAGGGAAACATTAATAATAGATAGCCGTAATAATGTTTATACAAACGGTGTTTTTGAAAATGAAAAAAGACAAAAAGAATATCAATTATATAATGGTAAATCTTTTGAAACAAAAGACTTTTTAATAGTCAATAACAAACTAATTAAATATAAAGGAAATGATAAAACAATTGTTATTCCTGATGGTGTAACATCACTAGCAAGTTGTGTGTTTTGGGATAATCAAACAGTGGAAGAAATTGTTCTTCCAGAAAGTTTAACAGATCTTGGTGGAGATACTTTTTATAATTGTTTTAACTTAAAGAAAATACATTTAAATAGTAATCTCAAAAAGATGGGAAACAATCCTTTTGCTGGATGCTTAAAACTAAATTTAACATCTAATTCTAAGCACTTTAATTTAATTGATGGAGCATTATACAACAAAGATTATAGTCGTTTAATTTATTATGATTTAGGTAATGAAAACAAAAATTATAATATTTTAGAAGGAACTAAAATAATAGGCAAACATGCTTTCTATCTATGTAATAACATTCAAAACATAACGATTCCTAAATCAGTAATAAAGCTTGAAAACAACCCGTTTTCTGGTTGTGGAAATCTTTCGTTAAATAATTATTCACCATATTATCATGTAATAGATGATGTTATTTATGATAAAGACAAAACAACTGTTATAGGTTGTTTAAATAAGATAAAAACTGATCATTTAAAATTGTTAGATGTAGAAAGAATTTCACGTAATTCTTTTTGGAATTGTAAAGGTATAAAAGCAATTACTTTTCCAAAAACATTAATTGACATCGGTTATAATCCTTTTGTTGGTTGTAATAATATAAAATTTATTAATGAAAGTGAAAATTTCACTGTATCTAATGGGGTTTTATATACAAAAGATAAAACTAAATTAATATGCTATCCAGCACATTTATCAGTTGGTGAGATTACTCTTGATGAAAATGTAACAACGTTAGAACGAGGAGCATTTTCAGGTTCTAATCAAATGACTAAAATCAATTTAAAAAATGTTTCAGTAATTAGTAAAACTTGTTTAACTAATTGTCATAGTTTAGAAGATGTTTATTGTTCAGATTTAATATCTTTTATTGGGGAATGGGCATTTGCTCATTGTGATAACTTAAAAAATGTATCAGTCTCTAAAGATGCTTTTATAGACAAAAATATTTTGCAAAATACTGATGCGATTTTAACAATTAGAGATGACAAATCAAACTACATTATTGAATCAGATAATTTATACACCCTTCAATCAATGAATAGTAACTATAAAAATAAAATTGATTTAATAATTATAGATCCTCCTTATAATTCTAATATAGATTATATTGGCTATAAAGATAGTAATTTTGAAGAAGGTTATGAATCCTTTTTAAAGAAAAGAATTAACTTAAGTAAAGATCTTTTAACTAAAAATGGGGCAATAGTAATTAATATTGATAAGCCTGGCTTTAAAACAGTGAAAAAAATATTAAAAGACACTTTTAATAAAGTTGAAGTAAGAAAGTGGGAAAAGCTTCATCCGTTTTTTGATGTTAATAGAGATGTAGATAGTTTGAAAAAAAGAGTTAAATATGAATATGTTTTATTTGGATTTAATGGGAAAAAGAAATTTAATGAAATAAACAAGCCATATTTAAAAGACAATACTTTAATGAACAAGAAGGGAAAAGTTCCAAAAACATTCAAATGTTTTGGAACAACATCATCTGCAAAAGATGAATTAAAAGATATTTTTGGTAGAAGAGATTACTTTCAAACGCCAAAACCACTAAAGCTAATAAAAGAAATTATTCGTTCACTTACAACAAAAGAATCAATAGTACTAGACTATTTTGCCGGCAGTGGAACTACAGGTGAAGCTGTTATTAACTTAAACAAAGAGGATAACGGAAGAAGAAAGTTTATTCTCGTTACAAATGATGAATCAAATATATGTAAAGATGTTACATTAAAACGAATAGAAAGATTAACAAATAATTTTGTGTTTTTATAAAAGATATTAAAGCTTATGAAAATAGTGCAAAAACGGTACTATTTTATTTTTGTAAGCCTTGATAAACTTAAATTGTAAGGAGAAAGATAAATGAAAATAACATTTGATAACATTGCTGGATACCAGCACGAAAAACAAGAAGCACTAAATCTGTGCAAAACAATTTTAAATTACAAAGATTACAGTGAATTAGGAATTAGTCTTCCTAAAGGATTATTAATGTATGGTCCACCTGGAGTTGGTAAAACATTATTTGCAAGAGCAATAGCGAATGAAATAGGTAGATCGTTTATTGAAGTGGATTTTGCTAGTAAAAGTTCAGACTATAAAGATCTAATTAAGGAAAAATTCCAAGAAGCAAAGGAAAAATCACCGTCAATAATATTTATCGATGAAATAGACAAGTTTATTCCAGAAGAGGATTTGTTCAGGGAGTATAAGTCAGATAAGACCAGAGAAACACAAGCAATGCTATTATCATTATTAGACGGTTTTGATAAAGACGGGGAAATAATGGTCATAGCAACTGTAAATCACATAAGGAAAATACCTGATGCTTTAATAAGACCAGGTAGAGTTGATAAACATATTGGATTATCACTTCCAGATGAACAGTCAAGAAGAGAAATAATAAGTTATTATTTAAACCAAATAAAATTAGAAAAAGAGATTGACATTAATCAAGTATTATTGATTTCAGATGGTATGAGTGGCGCTGATATTAAAACTATGATAAACGAAGCAGCAATATTAGCAATTAATAACAATACAAATATAATAACTACAAGAGCATTAATGGAAACAGGAACAAGAATTGACTTAAAGCAATTAATACACTTTGATAAACCATCAGAAAACGAAGAAGAAGATAAAATAATTGCTTATCATGAATTAGGCCATTTCATTGTTGCAAACAAACTAAACCAAACAATAAAAGATGTTTCTATAATAAGTGATCCAACTTCAGCTGGTAGAGCTAGAATGAGACCTCCATCAAAAGTTCTTACAACAAATGACCTATTCAATCAAGCAGTAATAGCACTTGGTGGTAGAGCAGCAGAAGAAATCATGTTAAACAACAAATACACAGGAAGTCATCATGATATATTGTCGGCTTATCAAACAATTGAATATTCAATTTATAATGGTGATTATGGTTTTGAATATGTTCATAAACCAACATCAAAAATTGTGACAGAAGAAAAACAACAAAAAATTATTGATAAAACAAATGAGCTAATGGAAATAGCTTATAAACAAGCATTCAAAATAGTAAAAGATAATAAAGATATTATAGAAAAAATACATCCTATATTATTAAAGGAAAAGAGTTTAACAGGAATTCAATTATCTGAATTTGTTGAAGGTAAAATTGAAAAAGATTCTAATCAAAACAATGAAGAAGATTTAGAATACGCCTCTTATTTAGAATTAAGTAGATTATAAAAGAGGGACAGATAATATGAAATATTTATTCTTTGATATAGAATGTGCCAATTCATTTGATGGTATATGTAAAATGTGCTCCTTTGGATACGCAATAACAGATGAAAAATTCAATGTGCTAGAATCAAAAGACATTTTAATGGATCCAGAATCAGAGTTTGATTGGTATTTAGTAAGTAAGAAAAACGCAAAAGCAAAACTAGCATATAAACCAGCTTACTATAGAATGTTCCAATCGTTCCCATTTCAATATAATGAAATAAAAAAAGTATTGACTGAAGACTATGGGGGAATATTTGGATATGCAGTAAACAATGATTTAAAGTATATAGATGATGCTTTAACAAGATATAATCTTCCAGAAATTGATGTTAAGGCTTATGATTTAGCCGAGATGTTAGTAGAGTATGACAATATCTCAAAAGGCTTAGCTAACGCTTTAAAAGAACTAACCAATAAAGAGTATCCTGAATTAACCAATCACAATAGTGAACATGACGCAATAATGACTGCTAAACTTTTAAAAAACATATGTAAAAAATTAGAGGTTAATATTGAAGAATATCTTGAACTTTCAGAAGTAGAGCCAAAAAACTATCAAGAAACGATTAAAGTCAAAAATGAAGAAAATAATAGATCACGAGTGGCAAAAGTTAAAGATCCAATTGTTAGAGAAAAAAACGATTTATTTAATACATATTATGATAAAACAAACGAGCAGCCGTTGAATTTAAAATATGATGGGTTAATGTATAGTGTTTCATCAGTAATAAAAAAAGATATTGATTTAGCATTAAAATTAGTTAAACATATATTTAGTGGTAATGGAGTTATGACTTACGCCCTTGGGGATTCAGATATTTTAATTGCATTAGATGAAAAAGATAAAGAACGCTTAAATAATATAGTAGATACAAATAGAGTTAAACTAGCTTTATTAGATGATTATATTGAATTAAACAAATAATATATTTATCTAGCATGTAATAAAACTCTAGGAAAATAAATTAAAATTCAAAGTATGGTTAGTTTTTCTAATCACAAACGGAACTTCACCTTCAAAGTGAGGTTCTTTTTTTCTGTCATCTATTGGAAATCCTAAGTAAAATATTATTTCTTCTTTGTTTGTTACTTCACAATGAGAGAAGAAGTCTCTAAATGGAAACTCATCAATAGATTTAATAGGTTCATTAAATGTTTGTAGAATCACTCTTTTTTGTTTAACAAATGCATCAACATTTAAAGTTGTAGCAAGTTCTTTATAAATGTTTGCTGAATCAATTTTAACTTGCCGCAATTTTGCCTTTAATTCAGTTTTAAGGGCTTTTTCAAAATCATCTAACTCATTATCAAAGTTAACTAACTCTTTGCTTAAACGCTTGATTTCTTGTTGTTTTAAAAGATGCTCTTTTTTAGTTTTAAGGTATAGTTGATTAGATGATAAATCTTCTTTTAGTAAACGATAGAATTTTCTTTTGTTAGTAATAATCATATTTATGAGTGAAAGAAGAACTTCATCAAAAATTGGCTTTGAAATATTATCAGAAGAGCATTTTTTATATTTGTTTTTAGAACCACATCTAAAGTGAACTCTACTATAAGATGAACCAACATTATTATATTGAATATAGTAATTATAGTTACATTTGCTACATCTAATAAAACCTGCATATATGCTTGGTTTAGAATAATGGTTGTTTTCATCTTTTAAGTGAATTTTATGATATTTAATTAACTTTAATTTTCTTAATTCTTGCACCTTTTTAAATGTTTCACAAGAAATTATTTCTGGGTGTGAATCCTTAACATAATACATTGGTAGTTCACCATTATTAGTTTTATAGTTTCTGTCTTTAAAAGAAGGTCTAAATGTTTTTTGTAAAAGTGCAT
>CAZGXD010000015.1:8606-12589 GCA_964529625.1 uncultured Muribaculaceae bacterium | reverse complement strand
ATTGCCATCGTTCTTGAAAAAAACCTATCTTTATAATATAATTGTTATATTAGTAATAGTTATGTTACTTTTAATATTTGTAGTTTTATAATAGGGGGAATGATAATGAACAACGTTGGTTTTTTTAATGAAACTCTAGAAGAAATAAAAGAAATAGATGAAGTTAAAAAAGTAATTAATTATGCTTTAGATCAAGAAAAATTAACGGGAGTAATTTTCAATATCATATTTGTAGATGATTTATATATTACTTCTTTAAATCATGATTACCGTGGGAAAAACTGTTCAACTGATGTTTTATCTTTTGCCCTTTTGGATAATCTACCTTTTGATTTAGGGCAATATCGTTTACTTGGAGATATTTATATTTCTATAGAGACCGCTAAAAGGCAAGCTTTAGAATATAATCATAGTTTAGTTAAAGAATTATCTTTTTTAGCTGTCCATGGATTTCTTCATTTGTTGGGCTATAATCATATAAATAAAAAAGATGAAAAAATAATGTTTGAGAAACAGGAGTGGATTTTAAATGGATATGGAATCGAGAAATAAACAAAAGAAAAGGGGATTGAAACGTTTTCTTTCTAGTTTTAAGTATTCCTTTCAAGGATTAATATATACTTATCGAGCCGAGCAGAGTTTAGTTCTTCATTTAATAATTACATTAGTAGTCATTATAGCAGGATTAATTTTAAAAATTAATTTAACAGAATGGCTATTTTGCTTATTATTTATTGGTTTAATTTTAGCGGCTGAATTAATTAATACTTCGGTAGAAGCTGTTGTTGATTTGGTTTGTCCTAAGATTCATCCATTAGCTAAAATTGCTAAAGATACGGCATCAGCGGCTGTATTTGTATTTTCATTAGTTGCTTTTATAAGTGGAATGGTTATTTTTCTTCCTAAAATTATAATAATGATTGAAAGTTTTTTATAGGTGAGTTATGAATAGAAAAAGAAAAAAACTAAAGAAATTATTAAAAAATGCGTATGCTCCTTATTCTAAGCATCCAGTTGCTTCTTTAGTAATTACTAAAGATAATAAAGTTTTTGGGGGAGTGAATGTTGAAAATGTTTTAAACGGGGCTTCTATATGTGCTGAAAGAAACGCTATTAATCGAGCCGTTGCTAAAGGATATAAAAAAGGTGATTTTAAGGAAATGTATGTTATGGCTGCTACTAATAAATTAATTTTTCCCTGTTATTTTTGTCGTCAAGTGATAACAGAGTTTTTTGAAATGGAGGCTAAATTACATTTAGTAACCGAAACAGAAATAAAAACATATACCATGAAAGATATTATCGTTCATCCTTTTACGAGTGATGATATAAAATGAAATCAGGTTTTGTAGCCCTAATAGGACGACCTAATGTAGGGAAATCAACTTTAATGAATAATCTTGTCGGGCAAAAGGTAGCTATTATTTCAAAAAAACCACAAACAACAAGAAATAATATTCAAGGGATTTATAATGATGATGATTCTCAAATAATTTTTGTTGATACGCCTGGGATTCATAAACCAAAACACAAATTAGGAGAATTTTTAAATAAACAAGCTTATTATAGCATTCATGATGTTGATGTTATTGTAATGCTAGTTGATGCTTCTTCTTCACTTGGTCCAGGAGATAAATTTATTATAGAAACCCTAAAAAAAGTAGATAAACCAGTTATTTTATTATTAAATAAAATAGATAAGATAAAGTATGAAGAATTATTACCGATGATAGAAAATTATCGTAAATTATATAATTTTGCTGAAATTATTCCTGTTTCAGCTTTAAGAAGTAACAATTTAGAAGTCTTAATAACAAGCTTAAAAAAGTATTTAACAGATAATATCAAGTATTATCCTGATAATCAAGTAACAAATCGTTCTAAAGATTTTTTAATTGCTGAAATAGTCCGAGAAAAAGTATTTAAATTAACCGAAGAAGAAATACCACATTCAGTTACTTGTTTGGTTGAACAAATAAACAAAGATAAAAATAAGTGGGTAATAAGAGTTATTATCGTAGTTGATCGAGATTCTTTAAAAAAGATTATTATTGGGAAACAAGGTCAAAAAATAAAAGAAATAGGAACCTTAGCTCGTCAAGAAATAGAAACCTTATTAGGAAAAAAGGTTTATTTAGAACTATTTGTAAAAACAATTAAAAAATGGCGCGAAAAAGAAAAATATTTGGCTCAATTTGGCTTTAATGAGTTTAAATAGATTGTATATAAAATAAAAAAAATAATCATCATATAATATAATGAAAGGTGGTTATTTTATGAAAAAGGAATTGTTATGGGCTTTATTTAAAAAAACAGGGAAAATAGAATATTATATGAAGTATAAGGAGGCTTTAAATGCAGAAAAAGGGAATGAGAACACTTGAAATAGGTAAAATATATCGTCATTTTAAAGGAAATGCGTATCAAGTGTTAATGCTAGCTAAAGATAGTGAAATACCCGATCGTTCTTTAGTTATTTATCAAGGATTATATGGAAACAAGGATATTTATGCTAGGGAGTTAAATATGTTTTTATCACCAGTAGATAAACAAAAATACCCCGAAGTAGAGCAATATTATCGGTTTGAATATGATGAACTTTTAAATCAAGAAACAAATTTAAAGTTAAAATAAATATTATTATAATTAAGGGGGCATTAGGTGATTAAAAAGATAGAAGGAATTATTCTTAATGAACGTGATTATAGTGAAAGTAGTAAAATTTTAAATGTTTTAACGAGGGAATATGGTGTAATTGGAGTTATTGCTAAAGGGTGTCGTTCGATGAAGAGTGAACTTCGAAGTGTAACTGAAAAACTTATTTATGGTAATTTTAATTTGTATTATAAACAAGATAAATTATCCATTTTAATTAGTGTTGATATTATTGATAGTTTTAAAGAAATAAGAAAAGATATTATAAAAATAAGCTATGCTACTTTTTTATTAGAATTAGCTGAACAAGTTATTAAACAAAATAATAATGAAAAAATATATCAATTATTAATTTCAAGTTTAATAAAAATAGAAGCTGATTTAGATCCAAAGGTAATTACTAATATTTTAGAATTAAAGTATCTAGATTATTTAGGAATTTCTCCTATTTTAGATGGGTGTGCTAATTGTGGTAAGACTACTTCTATAGTTGGACTGTCTATTATTAAAGGTGGTTATATCTGTAATAAGTGTCGCACTAATGAACCAATTATTAGTATAAAGACAATTAAAATGATTAGAATGTTTTATTATGTTGATATTTCAAAAATAACTACTATTAAGATTGATAAACAAGTAAAAAAAGAAATAAATAATTTCTTAGATTTATATTATGATGAGTATACAGGGTTATATTTAAAAAGTAAAACCCTTTTAAATAATTTAGAACAAATATGTGAGGTATAAAAATGGAAGAATATAAGTATTTAATAGTCCCAATAATTACTTTAATAATTGCTCAAATAATTAAATTTATTATAGAATCTATTGTTGCAAAAGAATTAAAGTGGGGTCGTTTATTTAATGGAAGTGGAGGAATGCCAAGTTCACATGGAACTTTTTCTTTTACTTTAACAATGATGATTGGTTTAAATGAAGGTTTTTCTAGTGTTTATTTTGCGATTGCGTTAGTTTTTTCTTTAATCGTTGCTTATGATGCCATGGGTGTCAGATTAGAAAGTGAAAAACATGCTCAGTTGTTAAATAGAATTGGTGATGAAATTTTTTCTAAAGATTATAAAATTGGTTTTGCTCGGTTAAAGGAAGAATTAGGTCATAATTTTTTAGAGGTTTTAGGAAGTTATATTTTAGGAACTATTAGTTCATTAGTTTTTACAAATTTAATTTTTTAAATTGTTTTTTGTGGGTTGGAGGAAAAAAATGAAAGTTTTAATTATATCATCATCATCAATAGAAATAGAAGCAAGTTATTTAACTATAGCCCATAAAATTTCTACCTTTTTAGCCCATAAAAAGTTTGATTTAAT
>CAZGXD010000015.1:4116-8506 GCA_964529625.1 uncultured Muribaculaceae bacterium | reverse complement strand
AAAACCAATTATTATTTATGATGAGACTAATTTTTATAAGGGTTTTAAATTACAATTAGAACAAATGAAAAATGAAGGTTTTATCTTAAAAAAAGATAATAATCTCTTTAAATTAATTGATAATATGGAAGAGTTTAAAAAAGAAATTAATAATTATGTAACTAATGGAGGTAGACAATGAATTTAGAAGAAATGGTTAGTTTTTGTAAAAATTATGGATTTATTTTTCAAGGAAGTGAAATATATGGGGGGTTAGCAAATACTTGGGATTATGGACCCTTAGGGAATGAATTAAAAAAGAATGTTAAAAAGGCTTGGTTTAAAAAGTTTATTCAAGAAAATCAATATAATGTTGCCCTTGATAGTGCAATATTAATGAATCCTAAAGTTTGGGAAGCTAGTGGTCATATTAATAATTTTAATGATCCGTTAATTGATTGTAAAGAATGTCAAGCAAGATTTCGAGCTGATAAAATGATTGAAGAAAACGGGATTAATGAAATTAAAGTTGATGGATGGGCTAATGAAAAAATGTATGATTACATCATAAAGAATAAAATTAAATGCCCAAAATGTGGGAGTTTAAATTATACTAAAATTAGAAACTTTAATATGATGTTTAAGACTTATCAAGGGGTTACAGAAGATAATATAAATACAATTTATTTGAGACCAGAAACAGCTCAAGGTATTTTTGTTAATTTTTTAAATGTTCAACGAAGTATGAGATTAAAAATTCCTTTCGGTGTCGGGCAAATAGGAAAAAGTTTTCGAAATGAAATAACGCCAGGTAACTTTATTTTTAGGACTCGTGAATTTGAACAAATGGAATTACAATTTTTTTGTAAACCAGGAACCGAAAAAGAATGGTTTCAATATTGGAAAGATTATTGTTATGAATGGCTAATTGAATTAGGAATAAATAAAAATAATATTCGTTTTCGGGAACATAGTAAGGATGAATTAAGTCATTATAGTAATGCTACAACTGATTTTGAATATAAATTTCCATTTGGATTTGAAGAATTATGGGGTTTAACTTCCCGAACTGATTTTGATTTAAAACAACATCAAGAATATTCAAAAAAAAGAATTGAATATTTAGATCCAATAACAAATGAAAAATATATTCCCTATGTTGTCGAACCTAGTTTAGGAGTCGATAGAATGGTTTTGGCTTTTTTATTCGAAGCTTATACAAAAGAAAAATTAGATAATGATGAATTTAGAGAAGTAATGAAATTTCATCCCGCTTTAGCCCCTTATAAAGTAGCAGTTTTCCCATTAATGAAAAAGAGGCATCGAACCAAAGCTTTTGAAATTTATCAAACTTTAAGTAAGCATTTTATGACTAGTTTTGATGATACTGGTAATATTGGTAAACTCTATCGCCGGGCTGATATTATTGGGACACCTTATGCAATTACAATTGATGATGAAACCCTAAATAATAATACGGTAACAATTAGAGACCGTGATACGATGGAACAAGTTGTGCTACCACTTGCTGAAGTTATTCCTTATCTTAATGAAAAATTATTTTATTAAAAATAAAAAAGACTAAGTTAAGCTTAGCCTTTTTAAGAAATCATTTTATAAATAAACTAAATAGTATCTCTTTATACATTTTTAATCTCATTCTGAAACCTTTAAAAAACCCTAATTTATTTTCTTTTGTAACATGAGTTAAGTTATAAAGTTTTACTTTGATAATAGGAATTTTATTTTTTATAGCATATCTAGTAAGAGCAATTTCAATTCCATAACGTGAGACTTCTACAAACGGTATTTTTAAAAAAAGATCTCTTTTAATTGCTCGTTGTCCCGATAAAAAAGGGGTAATAAAATGAGCCAAATCAGTATTTAGAACTCCCTTTTTAAAAACCCCCATTGACATTTCATAATTTTCATTAATTACAGGAGCTAATAAGTCATAGATGTGCTTTTTAGTTAAACCAATTAAATCACCATCTAAAAAAAGAAGTATTTCTTCATTGCAGCTATTTACACCCGCACTCATTGCTCCCCCTTTACCAACATTTTCCTTTAATTCAATTACTTTTGCTCCCCTTTTACGAGCCAAAAGGGCAGTTTTGTCAGTTGAGCCATCACTAACAACAATAACCTTATTAATAATTTTAACTGATTTAATAGTTGTAACAATTTCTCCAATTGTATTTTCTTCATTAAGGGCAGGAATGATTGCTACTATCTTCATGGGGTTCCTCCTTTTAATAATATTATCATATATTATTTAGTAAGTAAATTATTTTTGATTTTAATTGGTAGGATTTGGAAACCTAAATTCCTAATTTTTATTGAAAAAGAAAAACAATAATAGTATAATAAAATATATAAAGGGATAATTATTAATGATTATTTCATAAATTTAGAGTAAAATTGATTAAGTGGTAAAAAAACATTTATTTTTCAATGAAATTGTGCTAAACTTATATATAGTATTGCTTTAATATAGTAGGAGGAATAAAAATGGGATTTTTTAAAAAATTGTTTGATGGTGGAGAAACTGATCCATTATTGAATCATGATAAAATATCAGATGAATATTATACGTTAACAACTGAGGAAGTTCTACAAGAACAAGGGAGTAAAATGATTTTACTAGAACCTCGTGCTTATTCTGAAGCCCAACAAATTACAGATTATTTAAGAAATCGAAATACAGTTGTAGTTAATTTAAAAAGAGTTACTCCAGAACAAGCAAAACGAATTATTGATTTTTTAGGAGGAGCGATTTATTCAATCCAAGGTGAAATTCAAAAAATTGGTGGAGGCATTTTTTTATGTACTCCCAATAATGTAAGTGTTCAAGGAAAAATAACCGATGAAACCGATGGTAAAGGTATTCATGATAATGACGATATTAATGTTGAATGGTAATAAATAAAAGTGGTAGTGCTAGAGGTGAAATATGGAAAAGTTTAAACGGTCTCTTCGTGGGTATGATCCGAATGAAGTAAATAGGTTTTTAGACCAAATAATAAATCAAGTTGAAACGATGATGACCGATATTAAAGAACGTGATGCGAAAATAATAGAATTGGAAAATATTGTTATTGATAATCAGCGTTTAAAAGATAAAGTTGAGCAATTTGAAAGAATGGAAGGTACTCTTAATAAGGCTCTTTTTATGGCTCAAAAAACCTCAGAGCAAATTAAATTATCGGCTCACCAAGAAAGCACGATTTTACTTGAAGAAGCAAAACAAAATGCTAATAGAATTGTTAATGAAGCCCTGCTTAGGGCTGAAAAGACTGAATTAGAAGTAAATATGCTAAAAAGAAATGTTAATATCTTTAAAAGGCGTTTACGGGGTCTAATTGAAACTCAATTAGAAATGGTAGACGATATTGAAAAAATAGAATTATAACAGATGATAGAGACGGTATATTATTAAACTTATAGAGAATTAGGATAAGGTGGAAACTAATAGGAAGATAATATATAGATCACTCTTGATGTTTTTTATGGATAAGATAAAAACGGTAACGCGTTATAGTTTAGAGTGTATAAATAAGGTGGTACCACGGTAAAACTCGTCCTTAATAGGATAAGTTTTTTTTATCTAAATAAAAAAAATAATAAGGAGAAATAAAATGGAATATAAAGAAACATTATTAATGCCTAAAACTGAATTTAAAATGAGAGGTAATTTACCTAATAATGAAAAAGAAATGCGAGAGCATTGGAATGAAATTGGATTATATCATAAAATATTAGAAAAAAATAAAGAAGGGAAACCATTTATATTGCATGATGGGCCTCCATATGCTAATGGTAGTATTCATATTGGTCATGCCCTTAATCAAGTTTTAAAGGATTTTATTGTTCGCTATAAAATGATGTTAGGTTATAATACGGAATTTATTCCGGGTTTTGATGTCCATGGGTTACCAACTGAAACAGCAGTAACCAATAGTGGAATTAATCGAAAAACTATGCCTATTATTGAGTATAGAAAATTATGTGAGGATTATGTTAATAATCAAATTGCTCTTCAAACAAAACAAAGGCAAGCCCTAAATTTAATTGGTGATTGGGAAAACCCATATATTACAATGGCTAAAGAATATGAAGCAAGACAAATTGAAGTTTTTGCAACTATGGCAAAAAAAGGATTAATTTTTAAAGGTTTAAAGCCTGTTTATTGGAGTCCAAGTAGTGAATCAGCCTTAGCTGAAGCAGAGATTGAATATAAAGATCGTCGTGATGCTTCCCTTTATGTTGCATTTCCAGTTATTGAAGGAAATGATTATGTTTCAAAAGGGGATAAACTAGTTATTTGGACAACAACGGCTTGGACTTTACCAGGTAATTTAGCAATTGCAGTTGGTAATAATTTTGAATATGTAAAAATATCTGTAAATGA
>CAZGXD010000015.1:0-4016 GCA_964529625.1 uncultured Muribaculaceae bacterium | reverse complement strand
CATGATTGGCGAACTAAAAAACCAGTAATTTTCAGGGCGACAACTCAATGGTTTTGTAGTATTGATAAAATACGTGATGAGGTATTAGAAGAAATTGAAACTAACATTAAATGGTTACCAGAGTGGGGAATGCAAAGACTCTATAATATGATAAAAGATAGAGAAGATTGGTGTATTTCTCGACAACGGGTTTGGGGAGTTCCAATTCCAATTTTTTATAATGAAGATGGCAGTGAAATAGTTGATTATGAGGTAATGATGCATATTTCTAATTTATTTAGAAAGGAAGGCTCAAATATATGGTTTTCTAAAATAGCCAAAGAATTATTACCAACGGGTTATACTAATGAAGCTAGTCCAAATGGGGAATTTAGAAAAGAAACAGATATTATGGATGTTTGGTTTGATTCTGGTTCTAGTCATACCGGAGTATTAATAGAACGGGGATTAAAATATCCGGCTGATATTTATCTAGAAGGTTCAGATCAATATCGGGGTTGGTTTAATTCTTCCTTAATATGTGGAGTATCAGTTCATGGTAAAAGTCCTTATCAACAAATTATATCTCATGGTTTTGTTCTTGATGGAAAAGGATATAAAATGAGTAAAAGTTTAGGCAATGTGATAGATCCTCTTAAAATAATAAATCAAAATGGAACTGATATCTTACGTTTATGGGTAGCGAGTGTTGATTATAAAGAAGATGTTAGAATTAGTGATGATTTAATCAATCAAGTTAAAGAAAGTTATCGAAAAATTAGAAATACCTATCGTTTTATGATGGGCAATTTATTTGATTTTAATGAAGAAACAGATAAGATTAATTTTAATGATATGCCAAGTTATAATCAGTATTTACTAGTAAAATTAAATGAAGTAATTAAAGATGTAAGAAAAGCCTATGATAACTTTAATTTTCAAGAGATTTATCGCCTTATTAATAATTTTATTACTTTTACTTTATCAAATTTTTATTTAGATTTTACTAAAGATATTTTATATATCGAAAAGGCAGATTCTATAAAAAGAAGAAGTGTCCAAACGGTATTATATAAAACTCTTACCTCGTTAATTAAACTTTTAGCTCCAATTCTTCCTTATACCAGTGAGGAAGTATATCAATTACTTCCCTCAAAAAAATTAATTAGTGTTCATTTAGAAAAGATTCCTGAAGTTAAAGATTATCAAACAAAAGCTCTTATTTTAGAAGAATGGGAATTATTTTTTGAAATAAAAAATGATGTCTATAAAGCCTTAGAAGAAGCAAGAAATGAAAAATTAATTGGAAAAGGGTTAGAAGCTAGAGTATACATTAAAGCCGATGGTAAATATTTAGATATAATTAATAAATTAAAAAATGATTTAAAACAATTATTGATTGTCTCAGAAGTAATAATAACATCAAAGGAATTACCAAAATATAATAGCATTTCTGTTAAAGTTGAACCATTTAATGGATATAAATGTGAAAGATGTTGGAATTACTTTAATAAAGAAGAAATGATTGATAATATTTGTAAACGTTGTAATGAGATTCTTAATTAAAAAGAAAGAAGGAAGTAAAAAAATGAAATTAATATTAGCCTCAAATTCAAGAACTAGAAAAGAAATATTAGGAAAATTAGGAATTGAATTTGAAGTTATTCCAAGTAATGTTGAAGAAGAAACTTCAAAAAATGACCCCTATGATTATTGTCTTGATTTATCATATCAAAAAGCAAAGTCTGTCGCTTTAAAACTATCAGAGGGAATAGTTTTAGGAGCCGATTCAATTGCTTATATTGATGGAAAAATATTAGAAAAACCTAAAACAAAAGAAGAAGCCAAGGCAATGTTAAAATTATTAACAAATAAAAAAAATTACGCCATTACTGGAGTAACCATAATTGATTTGTATCAAAATAAGGAAATTTCTTTTTATGAGGAAACCGAAGTATATATTGATGATTTAAATGATGAAGAAATTAATTGGTATGTTGAAAATGAGCAATTTATCTTTGAAAGAGCTGGTTATTCATTAGCTGGTAAAACGGCTTTGTTTGTTCCTAAAATTAATGGAGATTATTATAATGTTCTAGGATTACCTATTTCTAGAATCTATAAAGAACTTAAAAAGTTAGGTTATAAATTATCTGATTTTAAATAAAGGATATAAAAACAATATCCTTTTTTATTAGTATTATTTTTGGTGTTTAATTATGATTAAATTCATATTATTTATTAGGGTGATTATATGATTTTGAAATTCTTAAAAAAGTTATTTAAGGATTTTTATTTATTTACGGCAGCATATTCAAATAATGTTTTTCCAGAACCATTACCAAGAGAAGAAGAAAAGGAATGTATTGAAAAAACTCAAAAAGGAGATCAAGAAGCTAGAAATAAATTGATTGAACATAATCTTAGGTTAGTTGCTCATATTGTTAAAAAATATGATCATAATAAAGAAGATGTTGATGATTTAATAAGTATTGGTACAATTGGGTTAATAAAAGGAATAGATAGTTATTCTAATAAACATGGAACAAGAATAACAACTTACTGTGCAAGGTGTATTGAAAATGAAATTTTAATGTATTTTAGAGGAAATAAAAAAAATAATAAAAATATGAGTATTAATGATTCAATTGGATTTGATAAAGATGGTAATGAAATAACTTTTCTAGATATATTAAAAACTCCAGATCCTAATTATATTTTAGATATTCATAAAAAAGATAATATTAAATTATTAAAAAAGTATTTTAAAACATTAACTGAAAGGGAACGGGAAATAATTATAAAAAGATATGGTTTAAATAATAATAAAGAAATAACTCAAAAGGAAATAGCAAAACAATTAGGGATTTCTCGTAGTTATGTTTCTAGAATAGAAAAAAGAGCCCTTACTAAAATATTAACGGAATTTATAAAAAATGATAATTCTTTATAAAATTATGTTATTGAAATAGGGCAACCTATTTTTTAAAAAAGGAAATTATTAATAAAGATAATATGTTATTAATAGGAGGCAACAATGAAAAAAATAATAACAATAATTTTTATGACAATAATTTTAATTAATCCAATTAATGCTAGTGTGCAAACCTATTATTCTGATTATTCTAATTATGGGGATTATATTTTAAATCCACCTAATAAAACAGAATTAATCGATGTTAAAGAAGTAACAATGTATAAATATTATAAGGAAGAAAAAGAATTAGGTGATTATTATCTTATTAATAAAAATAATTCTGCTTATCCTTATTTAGATCCATTAGATTTTATAGTAACTAATTATACTGATTATACTGAGGTTAAACCAGATAATGAACTTGGAAGAAATATTAAAACTCAGCCAGTTTATTATTATCAAGATCTTAAAAAAATAAGATATATTCATTTTAATAAGTTTTTAGGATATAGAGATGAGTTAAATATTAATGAAATAGTTGTAACTGCTAATGGTGAAACAATACCATATACAACTTATTGTTTAGGTTGTAGTGCAAATATTCCTGAAAAAATAAATAATGGAAACATAAAATGTGAAAACTCTTTTGTTTATTTTGTTGGATATATAAGATTAGATTTAGGTGGCTATTATAATTTATCAGATTTAACTGTTAAGATTTATTTAACGGATTTTGGTAGTTTTGAAAAAAGATATACGATAAGTACAAGCCGTGAGGAATCTTTAGAAAGTAATATATATACCTCATTTGCAACAACTTTAAATTTTAAACATAGTAATTATGATGAATATATTGGGGTTGAACATAAATTAGGGGATTTTGAACTTATTTCACCAGAATGGGGAGCAAGTCAAAAAAGTTATACTCCAGTTATTGAAACAAAAACAAGGAAGGTAAAAATAAAAGAAGAATATAGTTATCAAGATACAATGTTTCGTTATTATAATATTATTAATACATATGCTGATGGATATTATGAATATTCCCCTATAGGATTTCCTATAAGGGATGAACAAAGTAAAGTAAATTATTATCAAATAAGAAATAGGGATAAAGTAG
>CAZGXD010000014.1:0-13093 GCA_964529625.1 uncultured Muribaculaceae bacterium | reverse complement strand
AATATTATGTAGTTAGAAATGAAAGAATACCAGACTTAGCAATTTATAGTTTTGAGCATGGAGAACGATTTGAGCCTGATTACCTTCTTTTTATTAGCAAAAAGAATAATGGGTTAAATCATCAAATATATGTTGAGCCAAAAGGTGATCATTTATTAGAAGCTGATAAATGGAAAGAAGATTTCTTAACTGAAATTTATGAGAAACATTATATATCTAAAGACTTTGTGTTTCAAAACGAATATAGAGTTATGGGGTTACCTTTTTATAATGAAACATATAATAGGGAAACTTTTATGGAGTACTTTTCAGCTTGGATAAACAAACTTTGATATATTTAATTGTATGTTGTTTTAAGAGAAAAGATCGAAAATATATCGAATATTGTTAGAAAGAATTCCGAAAATATACCGAAAATTTACCCTATTGACTATCCGTTTGACCGTGTTATAATAGTGTAAACTAGGAAAATTTAATCGAAAGGAGCGAAAAAACTGCTCTTTTTTTGATTTTCCTTGTTTTTTTAATAAAATAATGGTAGTATATACAGCAATTAGCGAACAGATAATCAACAACACATTTAAATATTTATTTTGGAGGGGGATATTTTATGAGAGTTGAAATCGGTTTAAAATTATGGGACTCAGATTTTTTAAAGCAAATATTATTAATTAAGAGAACATTGGATACCTAATCCTTTGTTCTCTTTTTTTTGAGGGAGGTTATTATTGTGAGCAAAAACTTATTAGATATTTCAATAGTTAATATTTATAATTTTTCAAAAGTTAAAAAGCGGGTTAAAGAAGTATTTGGGATAATAAGTTATTTAAATATTATTGATTGTAGTTTGCCTTTACCATCAATTACAGCCAATTATACTGTTCGTTATAATCAATTTGTTTCTGTTAAAACTTCAAAAATAGAAAATTATGTTATAAAAAAAATAATGCAGGAAACAAAAGATGTAGATAGAAGAAATATATTACTATCTAAAATAACAATTGCCTTAAAAAAATTAAACAAAGATGAGTTAAAGTTGTTTAATATGATGTTTTATGAAAATCGTACAGATGATTATGTAAATAATAATATGCCCTATTGTACTGACATAGTGATTCAAATAAAAAAAAGTGCATGTATTAAATTTGTACTTTCTCTAGGAGTAGATTATGACTTATATAAATAGCAACTACGAGTTTATAGTGATCTCGTTATAAAAAAACTATTTTTTTATGTAGAAAGGTGGTGTTAAAATGAGTGAAAACACAAATACTTTATTTTGGATTATTACAGGTGCTGTAATAGTTGTAGGTATCTTTGCATTACTTCAAACAAATATTTCAGATTCTATAACTGCTATATTTGAGCATTTCAATGGATTATTTAATTAAAAGATTATTACAGGAGGTGTATAATGGAAAGAATACTAGGTGATGTACTTAGATTAATTAATGATGCAATGGGTTATGTCAAGCTGTTTGTAATTGGTGCAACAGCTTTTTTTGTTGCTAAAGATTTGGCTCTAAAAATGGCTAGTTCAGATGATAATCAGAAAGCAAATTTTGATAGAAAGGTAAGAACAACAATTATAGCGGGAATCTCAGTATTATTAACAGCTGAGTTTGTAAATTGGATTCTAAGCTATTTTAAATAATATGACAAAAAGAGAATTAGCAAGAGAAGTAACAAAATTTTGTTATGATCATAATATTTTTGATAATGAAAAACATTTTTATGCTGAAATGTTAGATGCTGTTGAAATTAATTTAAGAAAAGTTGATTACATTGAAACGGTAATAATATTAGTAGACAAAAAATTAAAAGAGAATAATAAGTACATCGCAAAAAACAAAAAATTGAAATGGTTATCTAAAGAATTAGAAAAAGAAAAAATGAGGTGTTCTATTGAAAAAAATTGAATTGGCAACAAAGATAGTTGATTTTTTTAAAGAATATGACTTTTATAATTTTCAAGATAATATGATTGGTGATGAAGAAGATGAAATATATAGAATTGCTTCTTCTTTATTTAACATAGAATCAATTAATGAAATGATAACCCAATTAACTAAGTTTTCTTGTTTAGCTAAAGAAGAGAATATCAAGGAATATGCCAGTTTAAAAAAATTAATTAATGAATTGAGTGATTTTAAAAATAAAAACAGTTTAGATGTATTAATCATAAAACCAAATGCAAAACCAAAACTTAAAACGATTATTAATGATTACGAATCAATAGAACGTGAGTTAAACGGTAATGCTTCTGTTTTAAATTATAAAGATAATTACAATATTTATTATGATGAACAAGCAGAAACTAAAAACGAAGAACAAAATAGAGTAATAAATGAGAAAATTATCAGTGGGAAATTTATTATAGTTGCTAATAAAAACAACATGAGAAAATCTTTAACAACTGAAGAAGTTGATAATTTATTATTGGAATTTGAAGAATATTATAAACCAAAAATTAATGAAATAGAGGGAGGAAAAAAATTATGTTAAATCAATTAGTTGTAGTAGGAAGATTAGTAAGAGATCCAGAATTAAGGGAAACAGAAAATGGTAAAAAGGTCAGCAATATAACACTTGCAATCCCAAGAAGTTTTAAAAATGCAAGAGGTGAGTATGAGACAGATTTTATCGATATCACCTTATGGGATAATATAGCGCAAAATACTGTTGAATATGTAAAAAAGGGAGATTTATTAGGCGTTAAAGGCAGAGTTTCTTCAGAAAATATAACCGAAAAGGATATAACAAAAGATAAGATGGTAATTGTCGGAGAGAAAGTAACATTTTTATCTGCTAAAAAAAATAAGGACCAAGAAGAATTGAGCAAAGAAAAAGATATTTAAGTTAAAATTGAAGCAACCTAGTTTAAATACAGGTTGCTTTATTTTTGCAATCCCGATATATTATTTATAGGTGGTGGTTATGTGAAAAAAATAGGGATATTTTTATTATTGCTATTTATACTTCCAACATTAACTAAAGCGGACACTAATTTAAAGTTCGTTGGGAATGGTTGGGAATATAAAGGTTGTTTTTTAGATGTTATTGATGATGATAATGTTATTGAAAAAGCGCTTAAAAGCGATTTATATAAAAGAGCAAAAGAAATTGAACAAAAATATTCAAACCTTAAATATTGGGATGAATATATTAAATGGGTGCCAAGTAGTTGGTGTTATGGAACTGATCATGCAATAGAAAATAGATATAATAAATTCTTAACAATTTATTATCCTAAAGAGGCTGAAGAAGATGCCAGCAATGAATCAAATAATTCAAATAATATAAAAACAGAATCTGACAACCAATCATCAGAATCAAAAGATGATAACACAAAAGTTAATGAAAAACCAAAACAAGAGTCAAAAACAACTATTGAGAATCAAGAAAGTAACAAAACAAATCCAAACCAAGAAGAAATAACTAATAAAGAAGATGATACTAATAAAAATGAAGTTGAAAATAAACCAATACAAAGTACTCCAATAGAGCAACAAAATAATAAACAATCTCAAAGCAATAAACAAAAATTAATAATTCCTGTAATTATAATAATACCAATTCTTCTCGGAATAATAATTTATAAGAAAAAACAATGAAAAAAAGAATCGTATATGATTCTTTTTTTGGAGGTGATAAAATTAAAAAATATATATTAGTAATAATTTTATTTTTTTTACCAATGGGAGTAAAGGCGGATAAAGTAACAGATTACGCTCTTAAAAAAATTGTTGTAGGAACCAGAAATAAAGTAGTGTATGAAATAACTGATATAAATTTAACAAATAATTCTCTAATAATAAAAGGTTGGTCTTTTGCTAACCATATTCAAAATCATAATTCAGTAAATAGCCATAAATATATGCTTGAATTAATTGATAATGGCAATACCTTTAGAAAAGTTTATTTTTCTAATCCTAAAAAGATAGATAAATCTAATCTAGTGAAGATGTCAAATGTCACAAGAAAATGTCATGATAATGAATTTAATACAGATGGTAGTTATTGTTATAGAGATTTATCTTGGAGTGGTTTTGAATTTAAAATTGATTTAGGAGAATTAAATAGTGACACTCAATATAAAATAAACTTTGCTATAAACTTAAACATGGTTAATGAAACTCATTATTTTAATAACGGGATAGTAATACCGGGTTTTGAAGATACTGAATTAGTTAATAATGGAATAAGATATTCACTTAGTGGTCGGTTTGACACTTGGGAATTCGTAGTTATAACAAATTACGTTAGAAATAGAGTAGAGCCAGGGAAAAATGCTGATTCAAACTTTAGTGATAAACCCTATTGTCGCCCTAACGATAAAAATCTATATTGGCATGAATATGAAACTTATACTAATTATAAAGGTAGTAGATGGTTAGGTTCAGGAAATGAAAAGGAATTGTGGATTAATTTAAAATTTAAATATAGTAATTATGTTTGCCAGTTAATGACAGATGGTGATTGGATTCAAACAACAATGAATGGTACTACAGGAAGTGGGTGGATATCTACAGCTTTTTTAAATTATTATGGTGAACCGACTACCTTAAAATTAGACAGTCTTGAAAATACTAAAATAAACAGTATTAAAACATATACTGCTCCTAAAAATTCCAATGCTACTATTGAACTAAATATAAATAATAAAATAAATCAAGAGATAATTTTAGAGGTTAAGTTTAAAAATGTTTTATTATATACTGAAAAAGTAAAATTCAAAGGTTCAAAAAATGTAATTATAAATAATTTAAAAATAAGCTCTAATGATAAAATAAAAGTAGAGGTGCTGGAACCAAGTGGCAAAAAACATACGATTGAATCAAGTATTTACATTTCTAGCTTAGAAAATATAACTTTAAATGATATTAATAACAATCTTAAAATAGAAACACCAATAATGGTAAAGAAGGAATTCAATAAATCAGAAATAAAACAATATGAATCTTTTGAAATCAAAATCCCGCACAAAAAAATTAATGTTATTGCAGGTCAAGGATTTAATGCGTATATTGATTTAAAATATAAAAGTGATGCTTCCAATATAAAACTAAATAGTTTTAATACGCATATTTTATTTAATAAACAGGACTCTAGTTTAAATTACCCTGAAGTTAACGGGAAAATAAAAGTAAACTTATTAAAAGATGTACTAAACGAGAATCATAATTTTTTTAAGCTTCCAAAAACTTATGTGGAAAAACATAAAGGAGAATTATCTACTAATAATAAAGATAGTAACTACATTGATGGTGGTAATAAGTGGTATGTTGGAATAAGTGATGAAATAGGAACCTATAATTATGAATATAAGATTGAAAATATTGGAGTTAATCTAATTAATATCTCAATACCCGCACAATATTCTATTATAAATAATTTATTAGGGCACGAGGCTTTTATTAAAATAAAAAGGGTGTGGGTGCCCGATCAATTAAATTACTTTTATAATAAAACTTACTTGTTCACTGATTTATTAAAGAAGGCGGCTGAAATAAATGAAGTATAGTTTTGTATTTAAAATGATTTTTATATCATTTTTTATTTTTATTTTAATATATGCAGTTTCTTTAGTAGGTGTTCAAAATGATTTAATATCTAGCAATAACTTTGTTGTAAAAAATACAGTTAAAGAATCTATAAATATTGGTGATTTAAGAGTAAATAATCAGGTTAGTTTTGATCAAGAGCATTTAATAAATAGTTTACTTGTTAATTACGCTAAAGCAAATAATATAAAATTAAACAAAGTAAAATTTAAAATCGCAATCAATGAAAATATAGTTACTGTAAAGATTTATACTTATAAAAATATGTTTCAAATAGATAGTGATTCTGTAGAAGAATTTTCATATCAAGTAGTGAAGGGAGAATAGTTATGAATTTAGAAATGGATTCAGTTAATACAATATTAGAATTTTTTCAAAAACAAAAAATCGAAAATATAGCGATTGCTTTAATGCAGCTAGAGCTTAGAGATGGATATAACAAAATCACAACAAATGATTATCAGAAATTTAAAGAGGTCTATAATCTATATTTAGATGACAATAAATATGATGACATTACAGGTTTATTAAATGAAGTATTACAAAATGCTGATAGTATATATGATGGCTTATTATTTTTAAAAGAAGACAGTCCTATAAAGGATAAAAGCATATGAATAATTTCAAAGAAATACTTGATGATCTATTTAAAAAAGAAACAATAACCGATGTTAGTTATAATGGTACTGATTTATATGTTCAAGATAATATTAAAGGTCGTTATAAATTAAATAAAAAATTAGATAATCAAGTAGTAGAAAATTACATAAAACAACTTGTATATGAAAACAATCAAAAATTTAATGATGAAGATCCAATTTTAGATAGCGAATATCCTAAACTTAGAATTAACAGTATTCACAAATCAATTTCTAAAAAAGGAATAACAGCTAGTATAAGAAGTAGTAAACCTAGTATAAGAATAAAAGATTATGATACTTCTATAGTACCTATAAAAATAATGAAATTACTTGAGGCTTGCGTGAAAGCAAATTGTAATATATTAATATCAGGTATAACAGGTTCAGGTAAAACTGAATTGCAAAAATATTTATGTAAATTTATTAATAATAACGATAAAATAGTTTTAATTGAAGATACATTAGATAGTCACTTAAAAGAATTGTATCCAGAAAAAGATATATTTTCATGGAAGATTAATGAAAAATTAGAAAATAAAATAGGGTTTGATGAACTAATAAGAGCGGCTTTAAGGAATAATCCGAATTGGATAATTATATCCGAGACAAGAGGTAGTGAAGCATATTCAATGTTAAAGAGTGCTTTATCAGGTCATAATGTTATTACAACGCTACATTCCAAAGGTGCTAAACACAACGTTGAAAGATTAATTCATATGTGTAGAGAAAAATATAACTTAGATCAACACCTACTTGGTAATATGATAGTAGATGTATTTGATATAGGGATTCATTTAGACTATGAAATTGATGATAAAGGAGTTAATAGATTTATAGTAGAAGTTGTTGAATACATTTCTTATGATGAAAACGGAGTAAAATGTAATTCAATTTTTGAAAGAAAATATATAGTAAAGCAGGGAAATGATGAGTATGAGTATTTTACGGATTATGTATATGGAATTATGAGTGAAAAACTGTTTAATAAATTGGTAAAGAAAAAAGTTTTTAGTAATGAATTAGATTTTCTAGTCAATATAAATCGAATTTAAATCAAAAGGAATTCACTTATACTACAATTAATATAGTATAATATTATTCAGGTGGTTGTAAATGAAGATTTTTGAATTAATAAATGAAATTTTAGATTTAATAAAATATGTCCAAATAAAATTATCGATGTATGACTCAAGTTTTGAATTTATGGTAGAAATGGACAAGCAATTTAATGCAAAAGCAAAATTATTATTAACTTATTTAAAGAAAAATAAATTAGATACGTACCATGAATTATTAAAGGATTATTTGCCAATTAATAATAATGCAATTGAATTTTCTGAAGTTTTTTACTCATTAAAAGATGAAATACTAGAATTCGAAAAATTTAACCAACCAATATTAAGAATCAATATTATTAATGAGTTAGCCCTTCAGATGCAAGAAAAATATGTCCGAAATGATATAGATAATATTTTTTCTGCTCTTAATATTAAACATGGTGATGAATTTTATACAGTTAATAGCAAGAGGGTTTATGTTCAAAACATTCTAAAGGAAACATGTATGCTTGATATAATAAAGTTGGCTAAATTAGAGAGTCTTATAAAAGAAAATGTCGATATCATAGAAAGTATTTCAAGTTTATCAAACTATTTCATTAATGAGCAAATTGATAAATGTAATATTAAACTTTTAAATAAAGATTTTGATGGTGCTATTACAAATGCTAGAAGTTTAATAGAAGAGATATTATTAATAATAGAAGAGAAGATTGGAGGCAATAGAGAAGAATATGATGGAAATATTTTGAAACTATATAAAAGAGTTAGCAAATTATTAAATTTAGAACCAGATGATCACAAAGTTGAAAATAGTCTCAATCAAGTTACAAGAGGATTTATAAGTATAGTACATGGATTGAGCTCTTTGAGTAATAGTTCAGGAGATAGACATGCACAAACTTATAAACCAGATGAAAGACATTCGATTTTAGTAGTAAATTCAGCTTTAATTTTGACTAGATTTTTAGTCGAGACATATAGATTTCAATATGAACATAACGAAAATTTAATATAAGTGAAACTTCAAAATAAATTTTGTTAAAACATTACGATTCAACGCGTTCTAGAAAGTTGGAATACCAGCTTTTTTATTTAATATAAAAAAGGAGGAAGGAATTGAAAAATAAAATAAAAAAAGTTTTTGATAAATTATTTTATCAAAATTTTATAAATGCTTATAATGAAACAATGAAAGAATCTAATTTTAAAAAATATCTTTTAAAATTTGTAATTACATTCATAGTTGCGACTATTACTATGTATTTAATATTTCCAACAATTATATATTCATTAATTGTTGGTTTTTTTATTACATTATTTTATGTTAATGAAATATATTTAAATAATATAAAAATAAAATATAATAATTATATATTAAATCAATTATCAATTTACACTAATCAAATGTCTTTATTATTAACATTTAATAATGTTTATAAATCATTAAACGATGTTTCGAAATATTTAAGTGATCCTTTAAAAACTGATATATTAGAAGTTATAAAAAATATTGAAAAAGGGGATAGTATTTCAGAAAGTTTTTTTAAGTTTGATGAAAAGTATAACAACAGAACTGTAAAATTATTTAATCAAACTTTAGAAATTTTTGATAAACATGGAGATAGAGATTCAGAAGAAGTTCTACATAATATAAGCGAAGAATTAAACATGATAAAGGTACAAAAGGACAAGTTTTTAAGATATAAAAAAGAGTGGAGAACAAATTTTTATGTTGTTCTTTTTCTGTGTATGAGCATGCCATTTATCTTAAAAACAATGATCCCAACAATATATTTTGAATTTATGAAAGGATTTGGAAATTATGTATTAAGCATTATTATAATAATTAATCTATTAGTAATAAAAAAGGTCGAGAATATATATAGAGATCAAAATATAGGGGAAGGGGGTAACTGATGAAAAAATATGATTCAAGTTTCGGGTTTTTAATTACATCCAAACAAAAAAACATAATAAAAAAACGAGCTAAAAAATTAGATATATCTATAGCGGAATATTTAAGGAGTTTGGCTAAGATAGATGTAAACTTTGATGATATCGAAAAGTATAATCAAATGACTAAAGAACGATTAAAAGAAATTGAAAATATCAAAGCTAGAATGGGGGATTTAAAATGAAGTCCTTTTTTATTGAAAAAGATTTAAAAAGTTTATTAAATTGGCTAGGTATTAATTATAAAAGGGCTATTAAAAAAAGAATATTATACTCAATTATTATAACTATAATTGTTTTAGGGCTTGGAGTATTTTTACATAATGTTGCACTTTCTATTTTTAGTATCATTGTAGGCATCATCTATTACAAATATCAATATTATGAAATAAAATTTAAAAAAGAAAAACAAGCAGTATTAAAAAGAAGAATGTTTCCATCTTTTGTAAAAAAACTATTAATTTTAATAAAAACAAATAATATTTATCAAGCTTTAAATAAATTAATAAATTATACAGATGAGCCTATCAAAAAACATTTAGTATCATTAATTAATGATATAGATAAAGATAAGTCGATTAAACCATATTTAAGATTTGCTAAAAATATGGAGTTTTCTGAAGCGTTTCAAATAATGATAGTTATATATACATTTAATGAACATTCAATGAAAAAAGAATATTTGAAAAGTTTAGAGAAAATGATAGCTAGTTTATATGCAAATGAAATGGAAGAATATATAGAGAAGAGGAAAAGGTTTTTATGGTTAATTCCTAATATATCAATAATTACAATGCTGATTTTAATTTTTGCTTTAGCTCTATTTATGTTTGGAAATATATTTAGTGAGGTGCAATTTTAATGAAAAGTATATTTGATGTAATTATGATGATTTTTATTAGTATTACAATGTTTATCAGTATGATGTTTTTTACTGAAGAAGTATTGGTAAAGCAACAAGCAATTCAAATACGAAATAGAGTTATTAATTTAATTGAAATTGAAAGTGGTTACACTAATTTGGTAGAAGAGAAACTAGAAGCTGATTTAAAAAAATTTCCAAAAGACTATTCAATATTGGTTTCTAAAGTTGGAAAACTTGATCAATTTGAAAATGTAAAAGTGGAAGTAATAATTAACCATAACAGAAAATTACCATTTAATTCAGAAAAAAAAGTCCAGCATAAAAGCACAGGGGTTTTTTACAATGTCAATCCTTAATGTTAAACAAGTAGAGACAGGATTTGTACTTGGATCAATTCGTTCAATTTTATGGATGCTTGCTAAAGGTTGTTTATTATTATTAGATGGTATGTTTTCAGTCATTAATGAGGTCTGGCAATTTAAGTTTTTTGATAATGAATATGTTAACACTATTTTTGGTGGTGCAATTATTTTTGCAGGTACTTGGATTATTTTAAAAGTAATGCTAGAATTTTTAATAAATCATATATTAAAAAATGATAATAATCAAAATCCATTAACAATATTTAAAGGTATCGCTCTCGCAATTACTGTCATGTTTTTAATTACACCTATATTTAATTGGGGTTTTCAGTTTTCAACATCGTTAACTAATTCTGTAATTGAAGTAACTAATAGTAGTAGTGGAATAGAAAATTCCATATCAAGTGCTGTTATAGAATCAATGGCTAATAATGATAGTATGAGACAAGAAGATAAAATAGAGTTTATTGCTAATTGGAGAACTATTGATTATAATGAAAAAGATAAATCAGGTCTTTTTACAAAGGATACATATAAATATGATTTTAATTTATTTATGCTTATAATTGTGAGTATTTTGATTTTATTCTTATTACTTTTTATTGGTATCCAAATGGCAAAAAGAGTTGTAGAATTAGCTCTTTATCGAATAATAGGCCCAGTTGTAGCAACATCACTAACCAATCCTAAAAGTAAAGCATTTCAGACATGGAGCAAAGGTGCAATAGCACTTTTTTTAGTAACATCAATTCAGTTTATTTGTTTAGGACTTTTAATTAATGTATTTGGTTCAACTATAGATCAAAGTAGTAATATTATGACATCGCTTTTACTTTTAATTGGTGGTCTATTATTTGTAATTACTTCTCCGAATGTAGTCTCTAGTTTATTAGGTGAGAACATAGGCGCAATGGGTGCTTTTAATGATATTCAAACAACAGTAATGATGGGAGCAGGGGCTGGAATGGGGCTTAACGTTGCCAAAACAGGTGTAATGGGAGCACTTGCTAAAGGATCAAGCGTTATGAATATAGTTCCTAAAAGTGCTGGATTAGTTAAAGGAATGGGGGATCAATATAAAAATGTTAGAGCTTCAGGTGAATCAAAATTATCATCATTAGCTAAGGTGGGAATAAATCAAATAGGTAGTCCTTTTAAAAGTAAGTTTGATAATCAATTCAATAAGTTTAAAGACATTTATTCTCATAGTAGAAGTAGTACTTTGTCAAGAAATATTAGTAAAAATATTAATCCTATCGCTTTTGTAGAAAGAAAAGGTGAAAATAATGATTTATCATATACCAAAAAACATTAAGGTAAAAAAAGAGATATTTAAAGGGTATGGAATATTAGAAATTATATTCATTGTTATTGGATTAGTAATAGGTTATTTATTAGTACAGATCCCAAAGTCAATAAATTTAAAATTGATGTTAGGTGGAATATTTCCAATCAGTTTTATATTATTAACGCTACCCCTTCTTAACGGTTTAACTATATTAAAAATAATGCACAAACTTTTAAAATATAATTTTTCTCAAAAAATCTATATGCGTTTTCCATTAAACGACAAAATATGATATAATTAATACAGATTTAGCAGTATCAAATCTATTGTTTGATATTGCTATTTTTTGTAGGATGGAGTTGTTATAAAATGAAAAATATTGCTAAAATAATATTAAAAGGAAATTATTTTGAACAAGAAACAATATTAGATGTTTATGGTGAATCGAGACGAAACGATAATAAATTATTTGATTATAAAGCAAGTGTTATTTATGGGAAAAATAGTTCTGGAAAATCCTCGATTTGCGATTTAATTAGCAAATTATCTGATGGAACTTTAGGTGAAAACGAAAGTGTTAAATTTTTCGATAAAAATGATCAACAAATAACATTGAGTGAAAGTGATCAAGAAAACATTTATGTTTATGATGAAAATTTTGTAAACGATAATATAAACTTTAAACAAGAAGGATTAAATACTATTGTAATGTTTGGCGAACAAAAAGACCTTGATGATGAAATTAACACTAAAAAGGATAAATTAAAAGGCAGTAACGATAAACTTGAAGAAAAAATAAAAGAAATAACAAAAACAGAACAAAAAAATAACTTAAATAATCCCTCAACATTTTTCGAAAATATCAGAAAAACTTTAACTGGTGATGGGGGTTGGGCTGATCGTGAAGGAAAACAAATAAATAGAGGTTCTAGAAAATCAAATGTAAACGATGAATATATAGAACGCCTTATTTCAAAAATAAAATTACTGGAAGAAACAAAAAAAGAATTGCCTGAAGATATTATAAATGAATATAACAATATGTTTTCAATATACGAAAAAATTAATGATACCTCAGAATTTATAGATTTAGAGGAAATAAAAATTGTTGGCATAGATAGTGAATTAAAAGAATTAAAATTGCTATTAGAGACAGAATTTAAACAGGAAGGTTATTCTGAAAGAGAAAAAAAGATTTTAAAGTTAATAAAAGAACAGGGGAAGAGCGAATTTTATAACAATGTAAAAAGGACCTTTTCCGACGATAGTTTAAGAGAATGTCCTTATTGTTTTCAAAAATTAGAGAAAGAATATAAATCTGATATAATAACTGATATTGAAAATGTTTTAAATGAAGAA
>CAZGXD010000013.1:0-13261 GCA_964529625.1 uncultured Muribaculaceae bacterium | reverse complement strand
GGCATAGCACTTTTGGAATCATTAGTTTCTAAAAAGACTTTTTCATAAGTTAAAATAAAATCCCCTTTTAATGGATATTGATTAATTATTCGGTTTCCATTCCCTAAAATAATAGGTTCAATTCCTTTGACTTGTAATTCCTTTTTCACATCTAAAACATTTTTATTAAGATATGAAGGTAATTCATATTTAAAAATCAAATCATTGTCTTTCTTTTTGTTATACATATTACGATATTTAGCTATATTAAGAATTAATGGTTTTATTGTTTCATAAATAGCAGTTCCATTACCATATGAAGGTTGTTTCATTGCTACATAAATTATTATCTCTGGATCTTCTTTAGGAAACATCCCAGCAAAAGAATATATATAATCATTACTACCAGTTAAATACCTTCCATTTTCATAAATTTGGGAAGTCCCTGTTTTTCCTAAAATATCAATTTCATCAATTCGATACTTAGTTCCAGTAGTTCCAGCTCCATTACCATAAATTACACTATACATTAATTCCTGCATTTTATCAGTCGTTGTCGATGAGACAATTTCTTCTACTCGTTCTTCTTTTGATTCATAAATAATCTCTTTAGTATTCGGATTAATTATTTTATCTATTATTTGTGGTTTTAGCATTGCTCCATCATTAGCAATAATAGTTAAGGCTTGTAAATGTTGAATCGCAGTTGTATTTATCCCTTGTCCAAATCCAGCTGTTGCTACTTCTATATCATAATTAAATTTTAAAGTTCCCCCTAGTTCACGTGGTAATTCAATCCCTGTTTTTTGACCAAAACCATATTTTTTAAAACAAGTTAATAATTCATTTTTATCAATAACATTTTTAGTTAAATTTACAATCGCGACATTACTCGAATATTCAAATCCTTTATCATAAGTAATTGCTCCCCAACCAGTATTATTCCAATCCCTAATTACACTTCCTCCAACACTAATTTTCCCAGATTCATAGACATCATCGGCTTTATATTTTCCACTTTCAATCGCACACATATAAGTATATATTTTCATAGTTGAACCAGGTTCAAAAACATATGATGTTAGAGCATTTTCATAATTTTCAATATTTCTAAGATTCGGATCAAATGATGGGGTTGTAGCTGAACCTAAAATTTGTCCGGTTTTAGCATCCATAACATTTATTTGAAACCATTTTGGATCATATTTTTCATAAGCTTCTTTTAATTCTTCTTCAATAAAACGCTGAATTGTCGAATCAATTGTTAAATATATATCATTTCCATTTATAGCTTCTATTCGTTCTTCTTTAGTATCAGGAATTTTATAACCATGGCGATCCTTTTGAAATTTTAATTGTCCATCAATTCCTCTTAATGCATCATCATATTTAGCTTCAATCCCTAATTCTCCAACAATATTATAATTTATTTTATTGCCATTTCCTGTTTTTTCTACTTCTTCATATCCTTTAGCATAACCAATAAGATATGAAGCAAAATTTCCATTTGGATAAAATCTTTTATGATTCTCAATAAAAGAAATTCCTGGTAAGTTTAAATCAATAATTTCATCCTTTTTTAATTCGCTAATTTCTCGACCCCCTGGTCCTAGTTCAACTTGGTACAACTTTTTTGATAAAAGATTTAAAATATAACTAGCATCCATATTAAGAATTGGGGCTAAAAGCTCGGCAGTTGTTTCTTTATCAATAACATGATATGGATATTTTGGATTAGTGGTTCGGCTCTCATCTAAATAAGCAATCACTGTATAAGAAGCAACATTTAGGGCTAAAGTATTTCCATCTTTATCATATATAGTTCCTCTAGTAGCATATATTTTTCGATTTTCAGTATTTCTCATTTTAGCAAATCTTTCCATATTAATATTATCAACTTTAGCAAAAGCCGATAATCTAAATAATTGAACATATAAAACACCAATAAAAAAAAGAAAAACAATAAATATTCGCATAGGTGCTCCCCATTTTTTATTTATTCTATTCCTTCTTTTCATAATCCACCCCTGATCTAATCAATATCAATAATATTATCATTATGATAAGCTAATCCCATTAACTTAACTACATCTTTTACTTTATCAAAAGAGGTTAACTCATTTGTTTTCATAACTAAACCCTCAACTTTTTTTTCTTGAGTTTCAATTTCATATTTTAATTTTTCAACACTCATTTTTAAATGTCCGACTTTGGCACTAAAAAATATTTTAAAAACAGTTCCACCTAATAAACAAAACAAAGCCCCTAAATACAAAATCTTCTCTCCTTTAGTATATTGACATTTTCTTCTTTTTTGTTTCATATTATCCCTCTTTTTATTCTTTTATTCTTTCAATAATTCTTAATTTTGCACTCCGAGCTCGATTGTTTTTTTGAATTTCTTCAGAACCCGGTAATATTAATCCTATTATTTTATATTTTGGTTCATATTCTTTAGGAGTAATTGGTAATTTTAATAAATTTTGATCTAATTTTGAATATTGATTAAAAATATTTTTACAAATTCTATCTTCTAAGGAATGAAAAGTTATAACCCCGATTCTCCCTCCAACTGCTAATAAATCTAATGAATCAATTAAAGTTTTTTCTAAAACTTCTAACTCCTTATTTACTTCAATTCTAAGCGCTTGAAAAACCTTTCGGGCTGGATGCTTATTTCTTTTATATTTATCAGGAACATTTGCTTTAATAATCTCTACTAATTCATTAGTTGAATCTATATTTTTTTTCTCTCGTTCCCTTATTATTCCCTTAGCAATTGAACTAGCATATTTTTCTTCTCCATATTTAAAAAAGATTTTTTTTAATTGTTCATAAGAATAATTATTAATAACTTCATAAGCTGATAATTCATTACTACGATCCATTCTCATATCTAATTTCGAATCACTATGATAACTAAATCCTCTTTCACTAGTATCAAGCTGAGGACTAGAAACTCCTAAGTCAAATAAAATAGCATCAACTTCTTTTATATGACGTTTTTTCATTTCTTGCTTTACATTCACAAAATTATTATTAATAATCTCATAATTAGAAGCAATTTTACTTAATTTTAATTTACTTGCTTCGATAGCATCGCTATCTTGATCAAAGGCGAATAAATAACCCCGTTTTATTTTTTCTAGTATTAAAGAACTATGACCCCCATAACCAAGGGTCATATCAATAACAACACTATCGTCTTTTAAATTTAAAGACTCTATACTCTCTTCAAGCAAAACACTTATATGCATCATATCACCCTATAAATTTAAATTACTAGCAAATAAATTATCAGCTATATCTGATAAACTAGCCTCATTATCCTTAATAAAACTTTCCCAATTAAGGTTACTCCAAATTTCCAAGCGATCATTAACTCCAATAATAACGCAATCCTTTTCCAAATGAGCAAAATCAATAAGAGGACTTGGAATTTTAAGACGACCTTGTTTATCAAATTCACATTCAGTCGCACCAGATAAGAAAAATCTCATAAAATTTCGAGCATCCTTTATGTTGGGCAACTGTTTATAGTTTGTAATGATATTATTCCATTCATTCAACGGATAAATAAATAAGCAATTATCTAAACCACGCGTAATTATAAATTTTTCCCCTAATTCATTCCGAATTTTAGCTGGAATTATTAATCGTCCTTTATCATCAATTGAATGATGATATTCTCCCATAAACATAAAATCACCCACTTTCAACCACCTAGCACCACTGTGTACCACTATTTTACCTTTAAAATATTTTTTTGTAAAGACTTTTTTTAATTTTGTGTAAATTAAATTAAAAAAGAGGAATCCCCTTTTTAATTTAATAGCAAATTACTGAACCTAATATAATTGCTAATAAGATATATAAAACAATAATTACTATGTAACTGCAATTATGTTTTGGCATTGGTTTTTGAGTTTCTTGACAAGCCATTAAAAGCACCCCCAATCAATTAAATTTAAATATATGCACCAAGTATGATAATTAATAATATAAATAATACTAAAACAATCGCTGCCCCAGATACACCAGTATTATACATAAGCCATGCCTCCTTTTTCTCTTTTCACAATATTTTATGGATTTTTTGGTTTTATGTGAATACTTTTCCTAAATTATTGTTTTTTTTGGTTTTTTTTGATATCATTATTATGGATGAAAGGAGTAAGAAAATGAAAAAGAAAATATTAGAATGTACTATTATGGTTTTTTTATTTGGTTTAACAGGATGTAATAAAATCCCTACATTGACTAATGGTGACGAATTAGTCGCAAAAATTAAAGGAAAGAAAGTCACAGCTAATGAGGTTTATGCTAAATTAAGAACCCAATATGGAACTTCAGCTACCATTAATATAATTGATGACTTTATTGCTAACAAGGAAATTGAAACTAATGATGATGCAATTGAATATGGAGAATTTCAATTAGAACAAATTAAATTAAATTTCACAGAAAATAATCAAGATTTTAATGAAGCTCTTAAAACCTATGGTTATGAAAACGAACAAGAATTATTAGATGAAATAATCTTAGAATATAAAAAGACTAAATTAGTAGAAAACTATTATATGGAGCAAGTAACTGATAAAGAAGTTGAAAAATATTACGACGAAAATATTTTTGGAGAAATGGATGTTCGTCATATTTTAATTATACCTGATGAAAAGGATACTGAAGAAGAACAAGAAGAAGCCAATAATAAGGCTCTAGAAAAAGCTGAAAAGGTAATAAAGAAACTTGATGATGGCGAAAATTTCGAAACTTTAGTTAAGGAATACTCTGATGATGAGGGTAGTGTCGATGATGGAGGTTTAATTGCAAACGTTACTAAAGATAACTATGTAGATGAATTCTTTCAAGCTTCACTTGAATTAAAAAATGGAAAATATACTAAATCACCAGTAAAAAGTTCATATGGATATCATGTTATTCTTAAAGTTAAACAAAAAGAAAAACCTAGTTTAAAAGATACTAAAGATGAAATTATAGAAACTCTAGCTAATAATGAAATCATGAATAGCGAAGTAGATGCTACGCAAATTGCTTGGTCAGAAATTAGAAAACAATATAATATAGAAATATTTGATAAAGATATTAAAAGAATTTATAATGCTAATATAAGTTCTCTTACAAAATAAAAGAAGCTAATCGCTTCTTTTTTTATTACTTATTCATCAATTCTTCAATTTCTTCTTTTAAAAAACCCTTTTTAAATAATCCCTTTTTTATTTGTGAATATAATTGAGAATCATCATATTTATTTTTTAATTTATTATATATTTTATCATATTCTTTTTTAATAATATTGTTGTCATTAATATATAATTTTTCAAACAAGTCATTTATTAAATCCTTTGAATAACCTAAACTAAAGCATTCAGATAAAATTTTAGATTTTAATTGATATTTTGAATATTTTTTATTTACCAAAATTTTTTTAGATATTAACCGAGTTAATTTTTCATAAATAACATTATAATCAATTTCATTTATCAATTTTTCTATTGTTTCAATCTCTACATTATGATTAATTAATTCCCTTTTTATTTGATAAGGTCCAGCCTTACTTAAATTTATTTTATCAGCAACAAAAGCTTTAGCAAACAGATAATCATTAATAAAATTATTTAATTTTAAATCCTTTATTATTTGAGTTTGAAAAGAAACATTAACCTTATTTTTTTCTAAATATTGAATAATTTCCTTTTCACTTCTTAATCTTCTATGAATATATTTTATTACTTTATTATAAATATCATAGTATTCAGTCTCAAAATTTAGCTTTAAAAACATAGTTTCATTTATTTTAGTTTGATTTAATAAATTATTTTTTAAAATTACTTCGCCATGAGTTACAAGTTCTTTATTACCACTAATACATAATTTATATTTACCATTTTTTAATTTTTTTATTTTATCTATTTGCATATATATCACCAAGAATATTATATCAAACAAAGATTCCTTTCACAACAAAAAAACCTATAGTAATTTATCATTCTTCTTTAGGTTTTTCATATATTTCTATTAAATTATTAGCTATTTCTTCTAAGACTTTTCCTATTATCTTTTCTGATTTATATTCCTTTTCAAGTAATTGATAATGTTTTGTTTTATTAATTTCTTTAACTCGATTAACAACAACATTAACCAATAAATATTTAGACCCCACTTGATTCAATAATTTATCAATTGATGGATATAACATATTTTATTTTCACTCTCCCTCTTCATTTTTTTATTTTTTACAAATTGTTAACTAAAAATTTATTATAATAATCATCAACATCAATCTTAATAGCTGTTTCTTGTTTTAATTCTTTTCTAAACACATGATCAGTATTACGAAGAAATACTGGTTTTATATTGTTAAAACCATTAACTTGAACATTACAATCATTATTAAAAACAATATACTTTTTTATCTCAACTTCTCCTAATATTTTTATTAATTTTATTTCATCTTCCCATAATGCCTTATAAGGATTAGAAACATTACTAAAAACATCAATCCCCTTTTTTATTTTTAATACTTGGTCATCAGCATTCCCTACTAAAGTACCCTTTTGATTATAATAAAGGAGCAATAAGATTCCTTTTTCATCAAATATTAATAAATCAGTTTGAAAATTATTTAATTTAATTATCCTACGATAACCACTAATTTTTTTTAAATTATTAATTATTATATCAATTTCTGGTTTTATAATCTCTTCTCTTTTTACTTTTGGAAAAATACTCGCCCCATATTTAAAATATTTATAAACGACATTAATAAAAGTAATTATAACTATTATTATTATAGCACAAAAAAGCCATTTTAAAATCATATCTAAAGAAAATATATCAAATAAAGGGGAAAACAAAATATTTAACACTTTACCCTTCAGCACGATTTAATCACCTCATAAATAAGTGGTTCTTTATCTGCTTTCACAATTCCAATTTCAAAACAATTTAAAATATCCTTTATTATAATATCCTTATTACCATAATAAACCTTTAGTAATTCTTCATTTTCAAAAACATAATCTCCAACTTTCTTATTCAATAAAAAACCAACCCCATGCTCAATAATATCATCCTTATAATTACGACCCCCTCCTAATTGATTTACTAAATTACCTATTTTCAAAGCATCTATTTTATTAACATAACCTTCTTTATTACTTTTTATCGAATGAACTTTAGTTGATAAATTAATTTTATCAATATTACCACCTTGATATTCAACCATCTCTAGAAATTTTTGATAAGCTGCTCCATTATCAAGTTTTTCTAGAACTAACGTCAAAGCTTCCTTAATACTAATATCCTTACCAAGACTTACCATAATTGCTGCTAAAGAAGTAGTAAGATTATACAAATCATCAGTTGCTTCTCCCTTTAAAAACTTAATACTTTCTAATACTTCAATTCCATTGCCAATCGCTAAGCCTAAAGGCTCATCCATTCTAGTTAAAACACATACTGTCTCCTTATCATATTCTTGCCCTATTTCAACCATTATTTTAGCCAGTCTTTTAGCATCCTCAAGATTATTAATTAACGCCCCTATCCCAACTTTAATATCAATTAAAATTTTATCAGCCCCACTAGCTAATTTTTTACTCATAATACTTGAAGCAATTAAGGGAATTGATGAGGTTGTCCCAGTAACATCCCTTAAAGAATAAATCTGTTTATCAGCTTTTACTAAATTATCATTTTGACTAACAATAGCAAGTTTAATATCATTTACTTGTTTAATAAATCTTTCATTAGAAATTTCAACTTTCAAATTTTCAATCGCTTCTAACTTATCAATTGTCCCACCAGTATGCCCTAACCCACGACCACTCATTTTTGCAATTGGTAAGCCACAGGCTGCAACTAAAGGTCCTAAAATAAGAGTTGTTTTATCTCCAACTCCCCCAGTTGAATGTTTATCAACTACAATTCCTTTTATAGAAGATAGATCAATGATATCGCCACTATTTAACATTATCTTTGTTAAATTGATTGTTTCTTCATCAGTCATTCCATTAATAGTAATTGCCATTAATAAAGCACTCATTTGATAATCTTTAATTTCACCATTTAAATAATTAGTAATTATATAGTCTAATTCTTCATATGTTAAACTTTGATTGCTTCTTTTTTTAATAATAAGATTAATTATATTCATCTTATTTCGAGACAAACTACTCATCTTTCTTCCCTCTCTATTATTTTTAAAACTTAGATTAAGTTAACCTATTTCCTACTATAATTATATCATATCACTTAGAATTAAAATAGTTAAAAAGTTACGATTCAATTTCCTTTACATATTTAAAAAAAATAGGATAAATCCTAATTAATTTCACGGCTTATTAATTCAATGGTTCTTTTAGGGGAATTTAATATTTTATTATATAAAATCGGATACCTTTTTAATTCCTTAATAATTTCAATATCATTTTTAGCCATCGAAACATAATATTTTTCTTCTTTTTCTGATACCACAAAAATATCTCTTCCCAATAAATAATTCGGATCTAAATCTAGAGTATCAACTATTTTAATTAAAGTTTCTAAACTAGGTGTTCTCATTCCTAATTCATAACCACAAACTGAGACTTTAGAAACCCCTAATAATTTCCCGAATGCTTCTTGAGATAGTCCTTTATTAAGACGGGCTTGTTTTATTCTACTTCCAATAATCATGTGTCCCTCCTGTTATCTAATTGTTAATATTATTATAACAATAATTAAAAACAACACAATAAAATTAACCTGAAGATAACTAAAGGGCTTGATATTATCCATAAGTTAATTTATAATGTAATAAAGAAGGTGGTAATAATGAATAAATTAAAAGAATATCGAAAAAAGAAAAATTATACTTTCCAACAAATGGCTAACCTATTAAATATTAGTAAAACTTATTATTGGCAACTCGAAAATAAAAAACGTCGTTTGAAATATGATATGGCAATAAAAATTGCTGCTATATTCAATCTCAAGCCTGACACTTTATTTTATGAAGATTTCCTAAAAAATAAATAAGTATCTTTATTGCTAAAATTTCAAAAATAAAAAAACACAACTTTTAAATTGTGTCCTTTTTTAATGTTATTATTTATAAATATAATTACTTTACATACTTTACATTACTAATAAATTCTTTTACATCAGCCATTTTAAAATATGATTCATCTTTAGGATTAATAAAACTAAAAACATAATTTTCATCATTATATAATAAAGTTACTTCATAATAATTATCATCATCTAATACGTAAATATAACCCTTGTAATCCCCACCAATAAGATAGATTTTAGAACTAGGAATAATAGCAAAAGCAAAAGTTTTCATAAAATAATTCATTTTTATTTTATTGGTACTAGAGAAAATATTAACTTTATCAGAATGATGATTAGTAATATAATTAATAATATCATAACTATCATTAAGAGTATATTTTTTTAATAATTTTGGTCTATTAATATTTTTTAATTTAAACTTATAAATAAATATATCATCAGATGAAAAAATGTTATATAAGGAATCAATTTTCCCAACCTTAAACATCGCCTTTAACTGATTTGTTTCTGTTTGATTAGAGTAAATATTATAACTTTCCACAGTTTGCTTTTTTCCTGTTAATACTAAATCTCCTACTGGGGCTTGATAAACAATATTTTGATATTGAATTTCTTTTTCGTCTATTTCATCAGCATTATTAAATATATCAATTTTGTCACCAAAGGCATATTTTATATCACCAAAAGCACTAGCTTCAACCCTATAATTTACTAAAACTAGAGTTTTATAAATTAAAAAAGTTAAAACAAAAGTTAAAATTAAAAAATACAAACCTGTGATACCCTTTTTCATACATCAACTTCCTCTATTCTTAAAAATATTATACTATATTTTTTATTTTTAAGCAAACAACCTTTTTAAAAGATGTCAACCAACTAAATTTTAAAACAAAATAGGGCCTATGCCCTACTTTTGCTAGATAAAAAAGTAACCTTTTCTGCTACCACTTCAGTAACATATTTTTTGTTGTTTTCCTCTGTTTGAAAATTACGAGTTTGAATTCTACCTTTAATTCCTAATAAATCACCCTTTTTCACATATTCAACTGTATTTTCGGCAATTCCTTTCCATAACACACAAGAGAATAGCGATAGGTAAGTTTTTGATAAAATCTCCAACTTTTCCCCCGCTTCACACCGTACGTGAGACTTTCACCTCATACGGCGTTCCATCAAATTTTTAATTATTTATTGTTTTAACATTAACTTAATACATTCTTTAAAACCTTTATATAGTTAACACTATAAGGGCGCCAGATTAGCCTTAACTCTTAAAGTATTGATTTTGTTTATCTGTTCAATATTTAGATTATATATTTCTAAATACTGATTAATAATTTCTTTGGTTTTTGCATGAATTAACACGTGAATACCTTTATGTACTATTATTAAATTGTCGTAATTATCGGTTCCACCCAAATGTTTAGGAATTTTATGATGGCAGTGTATTTCTTCATACTCAAGTGTAATTCCTAACACTGCACATTTTCCATATTGAGCTGTATACTTAGATATTCTGTTATCCATATATTCAACCGACTCAGTGTTTGATACGTTATTTGCCAGTTTATGCATAATTGTGGTATTTAACTCTAGTTCTTTATACATAAGATTTCTTCCGTATTCGGTATATTTATTTATCTCTTTGATTTTATACATAGGGTGTTTTGTTTGTATATATCCAATTGGACATATAGCTCGTCCATAAACATACCTCATTTGACGACTTTTTCCGTATCTTCTTTTTATATAACTATTTTCTAAAACTCCATATTTAGATAACCTATCCTTTAATCTTATTTTTAAGATATTATTGATAATATAAGAAATATTATTGCAATCTTCATTTATTTCAGTTGCATATTGATAATAATTATGTATTCCCCAAATTGTTGAGTTATATAAATTAATATATTTATATTCATCAATTTTATTAGGAACTTTTTGAAGCATAAGAATTACATTTTTTAATTCCTTGATGACTCTCCTTTTAGCTTTATCACACATATGTGATGTAACTACATATTTATTTCCTTTTGGAATAACTTTCATTTTAAAACCTAAAAATTCTGAGTAATGCTTTTTTAAATTAATTATTTTTGATTTTTCTTCTGAAACTTCCAATGACAATCTATCTTTTAACCATAATTCTGTTGCAATAAATATATTCTTGGCATCTTCATAATTTCTACAAAATATTTTAAAATCATCTGCATATCTCACAATATACATTTCTTTCAAATTACTTCTTCGAAGAACTCTATAGAGATTGCTTTTTATTAAAACTCCTTTTTTATTAAATGGGCATTTATAATCTTTATTAAACGGAATATTTTCCCACTGACTAGAGATCCACCAGTCTAATTCATTCAAAACAATATTTGAAAGTAACGGTAATAAAATTCCTCCTTGTAATGTTCCATTATCATTACTAATTATTGTATTATTCGGCATTTGAATTGGAGCTTTTAACATTATTTTAATTATCTTCAAGAGTTTTTTATCTCTAATTCCGAATGACCATATTTGTTTTAATAATTTATTATGATTTACATTGTCAAAAAATCCTTTTATATCAATATCAACCACATAATGTAATTGTTGTTGCTGCATCATCCTATAACATTGTGCAATGGCATGTTCTACACTTCTGTTTGATCTAAATCCATTGCTCCTATCATAAAATTTCGCTTCACAAATTGGTTCTAAAACTTGCAAAATTGATTGTTGTAATATCCTATCCCATATTGTAGGAATACCTAATGGTCTTGTTTTACCATTTGGTTTAGGTATTTCTATTCTTCTTACAGGTTTTGGATTATAATTTTCAAATTGCTTTTGAACATAATTAATATATTTTTCTTGGGATAATTTTTCTATATCCTTTATTGTTCTTTTATCAATTCCACTTGTCTTTCTACCAGTGTTTTTCTTTATATTCCTATATGCTAACAATATATTTTCTTCACTTGTTATAATTTTCATTAAACTAGTGAATTCCTTATTATTAGTACTATCTTGATATAACTTATCAAAAGTTTTTATTAGGTTATAATATTCACTGTGTCTTATTTTTAGTTTTTTTGTAGTTTTCTGTGATCCTAAAGAATCCAATATAGTCACCATCCTTTCCATAAAGGACAATTTTATTTGTCATACTCGAATCTACATTTGTTAATGTCTCAAATTCTATAATTAAAATTTGACTTGTGGCTATCCCTCCATTACTTATTATCATAATTTCATAGGTACTATGCCACTACTCTCACTCTGATTGAGATAACTTATGAATTTGTTATCAATACTTCATAAATGTGTAATCATTTCCATATTCAGAGCTTTCCACGTTCCAATATTTCTATCTATACATATACCCTTAGGTGCTTTCTTTAAGCCTGTATGCTTGATAGTGCCTTTAACACTATATGGATTTTCATAACTTCAATTTTTACTAATCCACACACACTGCAAATTCTATGCAATATACATTTCTATATATTAACCGTTTAGACCCGTACATTCAAAAGTTCGTCAGTATTAAATACATCCTCACCATAGATATTTTTTAGACATCCGGTCTATCAATTACACCATCTACCTCTAGATAGCTTTCGTAAGAATTTAATCTTTTACGGTAATATTCAACCGCCTTCACCGAGCTTTTAACATTTATACAATTACAATATAAACGCTAATCGGAGTATTAATGAGTCATTTCAAGGCGTTACCCTATCATTCTAACATTCGAAATATTAGTTCTTCTATCTTATAGATAGCGATTAAGCTTTTCACTTAACAACGTGTCGCACTAAAATCAGTTTCATATTCTCCATCAACATTTTTATAACTACGAGGGACGGCTAGGGTAATATTTGTTACTTTCGTACCGTTTTCCGTTTCTCTAAGTTCTGGTTCTCTTACTAATCTTCCAACAATAACTGTTTGATTAAGCATCTAATTCCTCCTTTCCAATATTAATATACCCAATAAAAAAAGGGAAAGCAAATAAGCTTTTCCATTTATTTTTTTATATAATTTAACATATTATATAATTGTGATTAGTTATTTATTAAATTTGATTTTTAACATTTCATATAAATTAAATTATACTATTTTTTTTAATTTTAAGAAATTAATTAATTGCTCTTTTTAATTTTTAATAAAATATTGATTTTATTTAGTTTTAACAATCAATTGAATA
>CAZGXD010000012.1:0-13713 GCA_964529625.1 uncultured Muribaculaceae bacterium | reverse complement strand
AAGATATTCAATTTTTTTAGTTTGAAATTGGTCTTTAGTTAAATCTATTATTTCATTATTTATAATATTAAAATAATGACTATTTCCATTAATTTTAACTTTGTATATATCACCACCAAAATGATCATTTATAATTAAACTAGTAACAGCACATTGTCCTAGGGATTTATTATTTGAAGACCAATCGTTTTTAATTTTAGGATAACAAGTATCTTTGGACCAACTTTTATTCAAAAGATGAATAAAGAAGTTTATTTGTTCTTTATTTTGGATTGTTTTTTCTATTAACATATTATCATTCCTTTATAAGATTATACCATATTTTGGATATGTATATGTTATTAAAAGTTAATAAAATTCACTTTCTATTCTTATAAACATAGGTTATTATAAGAGGTGTTTTATGAAAATAAAAAGTGATTCTCGTAAAATTGAATTAGGTGATACTTTTATTGCTTTAAAAACAATTAATAATGATGGACATAATTATGTTTTAGAAGCGATAAAAAAAGGAGCTAATAAAGTAATTGTAGAGCAAGGGATGTATGATGTGGAAACAATTTTGGTACCTGATACAAGGAATTTTTTGGTTGAATATTTAAAAAATGAATATGAATATTTATTTGATCGATTAAAAATTATTGGAGTTACTGGTACGAATGGGAAAACAACAACTTGTTTTTTATTACATCAAGTTTTAAATACATTGAATTGTAAGTGTAGTTATATTGGAACATTAGGATTTTATATTAAAGATAAAATAAAAGAATTGCCCAATACAACCCCTGATATTTTAGATTTATATGAGTTGTTTTTAGAAAGTTATGAAAAAGGTTGTCAATATGTTGTTATGGAAGTTAGTAGTCAAGCAATCGCAATGAAAAGAATTTTAGGGATTAAATATGATTATGTTGTTTTTACTAATTTAACTAAAGAGCATCTTGATTATCATAAAACAATGGAAAATTATGTTTTAGCAAAACAAGAATTATTTCGAAATTTAAAGGATAATGGGAAAGCGATTATTAATAAAGATAATGAGTATTTTTCATCATTTTTATTAGAAGAAAATGAAAATATAACTTATGGTTTTAATAATAGTGATTATAAAATAAGTAATTATGAAATAATTGATAACATGAGTAACTTTGTGGTTGATAGTGGACGAGAAACAAAATATATTATTAATTTATTAGGTAAATATAATGTTTATAATATGGTAGTGGTCATTATAATATTATCTTTACTTGGTTTTGAAAAGGAATTAATTAAAAGGGAGATTCGATCTCTAAAACCACCTTTAGGGCGAATGGATATTATTAATTATGGGGATAATAAAATAATTATTGATTATGCTCATACTCCTGATGCTGTCTTAAATGTTTTAAATACTGTCAAGGAAATGCAAGGCAATAATATTTATACGGTTATTGGATGTGGGGGGAATCGTGATAAAGAAAAACGACCAATTATGGGTGAAATAGTAACTTCATTATCAACAAAGGCTATCTTTACTAGTGATAATCCTAGGAATGAAGATCCAACTACAATCATCGATGATATTATTAAAGACTTATCTTATAACAATTATGAAATTGAAATAGATCGAACTAGAGCAATAAAAAAGGGTGTGCAAAAGTTAGAAAAAAATGATATACTATTAATACTTGGAAAAGGACATGAAACATATCAAATTATTGGTGAAAAAAGAATCCATTTTGATGATAAAGAAAAAGTATTAGACATAATTAGGAGATGATTTGATGTTAATTTTAGCAAAAGCAGTTTTAGCAATGATGATAGGATTTATTTTAGCAATTGTATTTGGCTTAGTTTTAATTCCTATTCTTAGAAAGATAAAAGTTCAACAAAAGATTAGTGTTTTTTTAAAGGATAATCATAAACAGAAGGAAGGAACCCCAACTATGGGTGGACTAATCTTCATTATTCCAACTATTACAACGATAATAATCTTTTTATTAACTAATAAAATTAAGTATTCAGAAAACTTATTTATTGTTTTATTTGTTTTTGTGTCATATGCTATGTTAGGTTTTATTGATGATTATTTAATTGTTAAAAGAGAAAGTAATGAAGGATTAACTGAAATCCAAAAAGTATTAGGGCAATTATTAATTGCCTTAGTATTCTTTTTTGTTTTTATGAAAGGTGGCAACGAACCAATTGTTAATATTTATACCTTAGGAATAAAAATTAATATGGGTTGGTTTTATGGTATCTTTTTATTATTTGTTTTAATTGCAAGTAGTAATGCTGTTAATTTAACTGATGGTCTTGATGGCTTAGCAGGTGGATTATCAGCGATTGCTTTTCTTGCTTTTGGTTTAATTAGTTGGGGGGCTAAAATACCAGGGAATGAAGCTATTGCTATTTTTTGTTTTGTTCTTGTTGGTTCTTTATTTGGCTTCTTATTTTTTAATACTTATCCAGCTAAAGTCTTTATGGGAGATACTGGTTCTTTAACCTTAGGAGCAACCTTAGCTAGTGTTGCTATTTTATCTTCTCATGAAATTACATTAATTGTAGTAGCTGGTGTTTTTGTGGTAGAAACATTAGTCTCAATTGCCCAATTGATATCAATTAGGTTTTTTAATCGAAAATTATTTTTAATGGCTCCCTTACATCATCATTTTGAAAAACTTGGTTGGGCTGAACAAGATATTGTTAAAATGTTTTGGGTTTTTGGCTTGATTTTAAGTATGGCAGCAATTGCTTTTGGGGTTTGGATTTAGTTTAATTGACAAAATGTTTATATCACGCTATATTATGGAACCAACAAGGGTTTGGGATTATAATATTTATAATAACCCTAATTGTGATTATTTTTTATTGCCAAGTTCACTAACTGAAGAAGATCAAATGTTAATAAAAAAGACAACTCATTTATGTAAAAAAAATCAAGATATTTTTAAACAATTTTATGAGGAAAATAAGGAAATATATGATGAATTATCTACTAAATTAATGGCTGTAAAAAAGCCGAGAAAATTAATAAAAAAATAAGAAACTATATTTTTAAAGAGGCTTGCCAAAGAAGTAAGCCTTTTTGTATTTATAATTCAATAATTATTTCTTATAAATATTGTTCAAAAACAAAAAAACTATTTATAAAATCATTCATTAGTGCTATAATGACAATAGGAGGATGTAAGATATGAAAAAACATGAAAAATTTAAGATATTAGGGATTGTCTTTTTAGTAGGAATTTTATTAACTTGGCTTATTCCCGCTGGTCAATTTACTGAAAATGGATTTGAACTTTATAAAATTATGCCGTTAGGATTTATTGATATTTTTAGAACCTTATTAAGTACATTTGCTAATTTTATTCACTATGGAATGCTATTTTTGATAATTGGTGGATTGTATGGAGTAATGAATAAAACAGGAGTTTATTCATTAATTATTGATAATATTATTAAAAAGGTAAAAGGGAAAGAACAAAACTTTTTAATTTTTACCATTTTATTCTTTATTATTTTTTCATCATTGATTGGGATTAATTATTTAATTTTTATTTTAGTTCCTTTCTTTATCACTATTTTATTATTACTTAATTATGAAAAAACAACTGCTTTCGTTGTTACTATTGGTTCAATATTAGTAGGTAATTTAGGGGCAACATATAGTAATGATGTAAATAACTGGTTAAACTATTTTTTTGGAAAAACTGATTTAGTTAACAAGATTGATGAATTTAATATTCATAATCAAATGATTACTCGAATTATATTTTTAATAATTATTACAGTTTTATTTATATTATTTGTTATTAAAAAAACTAAGGATGAAACAGAAACTGAAACTGAAAATAATAAAAAAGGTAAAAAAGAAAAACTTAGTATTCCATTATATACAACAAACATAAAAAGGGATCGAAATCCGTTACCGCTAATAATTATTTGTAGTTTTGCTTTTGGAATAATGGCAATAGGAATGTTTAATTGGAATATTGCTTTTGGAATAGAATATTTTGAAAATATACATGCATCAATTATGGGAGCAAACGCTAATGGTTTTCCAATTATAGCTAATATAATTGGTAGTATTGGAGAATTGGGAAGCTGGGGTATATATGAGTTAACAATTATTTCGACAATATTTATTATTGTTTTAGCTTGGATTTATAGTCTTAGTGTAGAAGAAACAGTCGATTCTTTTATAAGTGGGGTTAAAGAAATGGTACCAATTGCTTTTTATGCAATTATGGTTAATGTTTTATTTTCCCTTATTTATTTTAATTCAACAGGGGCTAACTTTTTTTATACGATTGCTAATTTTCTAGTAAAATTAACTACATCATTGAATTTAGTGATTCTATCAATAATATCAATAATAGGTAGTTTAATTTATAATAATTTTGCTGATTTTGCAAATGTATTAAATATGATAACATATGAAACTTATAATAACACCTTACTTTTACCAGTTATTACTTTAGCACTACAATTTATTCATGGTTTAATAATGTTTGTCGCACCAACTAGTATTTTATTAATAACTGGCTTGTCATATTTAGATATTTCATATAAAGACTGGATAAGTTATATTTGGAAGTATTTACTTAAAGTAGTCCTTATTACTTTTGTAGTTTTAATCATAGTAATGATGTTTGTTTAAAGAAGACCTTTTAAATTAATGCGATTTGTGATAAAATTAAAATGTGGTGAGTAAGAATGAAGAATGTAATAGAAACTATATTAAATAATGATATCATAAGAAAATTAGCCCATAATAATTTTTTAGAAAAAATATATAGTAATAAGTTCGTAAAAATAATATCTAATAATACATTTATAAAAACTTATTATAATAAAAAAATAATTTGGTTAGGGTATATAATTTTTATAATGTTAATAATTATAATATATGTATTAAATATTAAACCCCATAAATCTAAATTTCGAGAAAAGATTGATAGTAATTATCCATCGGCATTAAGACCGTCAGAACTAGCGATGCTAATGTATAAAAAGATGATTCCTGAGGTTATAACTACAACCATTTTAATGTTAATTAAAAACAAAAAAATTATAGTAAAAAGAGAAGCCGAGGATTATATATTTATGTTAAGTAATGCTAATAATTATAAACTCAGAGTCGAGCAACAATGTGTTATTGATATGTTATTTGATTTAATGGGTAATGGAAATAAAGTAAAATTAAGTGAAATTGAAAAGTATGCTAGTAAAAAAAGTAATAGTTCTGACTTTTTTACTAATTATTATGTTTGGAAGAAAGTTGCTCAAAAGGAAACTGTTCACAAAAACTTTTTTGAATCCAAAAGAGGGTATAAATTAATTGTTATCTATAAATATATTGTTATTTTATTAGTTTTTATTAATTTTATAACCAATAGTCATTGGTTAAGTGCTTATGCTTTAATATTAACATCAATTGCTTTAAATTTATTCTTTTATAAAAGTTTTAAAAGAACCAAAGAAGCGAATGATGAATATCATAAATGGAAAGGCTTTAAGAAATATTTGTTACATCATAGTAATGAAATATCTTCTTTAGATAATGAACAAATTTATTTTTATGCAATATATGGTATGATTTTAAAAACTTCTAATTTAAATCAAAATGAATTATTTACTAATCTTGAAGACTTAAATCAAAAATTAAAAAAAGCAATTAATAAATGTGTTTTAAATGCCGAACTTTATGCTCAACGTGATATTAAATGGAAATAGAATTACTTAATAAGAAATATAAAGTTGTCGTTGTTAAAAAAAATAATAAAAATACTTATCTTAGAGTAACACCAGAGTTAACTATTTTAATAACAACTAATAAACTTGTTACTAAAAAGGAAATTAATAATTTATTAATAAAGCATAAAGATTTCTTAATAAAAAATATAAAAAAAACAGAAAAACAATTAGCAAAACAACAAGATTTTTATTATCTTGGGAATAAATATGATATTATAATAATGCCATCATTAAAACAGATAGAATTAAGTAATGATAAAATATATGTATCATCAGTTGAAAAACTTGACAATTGGTATAAAGAACAAACTCTGAATATTTTTAGTAAACAATTATTGTCTAATTATAATTTATTTGAAGAACCGATTATAATACCTAAGTTAAGAATCAGAAAAATGAAAACTAGATGGGGAGTTTGTAACGTAGAAAAACAAATAATAACTTTAAATAGTGAATTATGTAAATATGATTTGGATATTATTAGTTATGTTGTTATCCATGAACTAGCTCATTTTATATATCCTAATCATTCGAAAGACTTCTGGGCTTTAGTTAGTAAGTATTGCCCCAATTATAAAAAGTTACGAAAAGAATTAAAAGATTAACGATAAAAGGACATTAATAGACAGTTAATAATGATACAATAATTTTGGTGATATCATGAAAGTAAAACTTTTTGATGAAGATCATGAAGATGATTTAGAAACTGCTATTAATGATTTTTTAATGGAATTAGATGGTAAAGTTATTGATATTAAATATCAAATGACGTTAGGTATTTGTGGAGAAGAACAAATATATTGCTTTTCAGCAATGATTATATATGAAGTTAAGGTGTGATATATTGAAAAAAAATAATTTTTTAGAAGGGGCTATGATAACAACAATCGGGATTATAGCTTGCAAAATAATTGGCTTATTATACGTTATTCCTTTTAAAAGTATAATTGGCGAACAAGGTGGGGCTTTATATGGGTATGCTTATTCTATTTATGCTATTTTTTTAAGTTTATCTTCAAGTGGGATTCCTTTAGCGATGAGTAAAATTATTAGTGAATATAATTCTTTAAAATATTATTATATAAAAGAAAGAGCCTATAAAATAGGAACTTATATTATCACTGGAACTGGTTTATTATCCTTTTTTATTTTATTTTTAGCTGCCCCATCATTAGCTAAAGTAATTTTAGGAGATCTTCAGGGTGGAAATACCATTTCAGGAGTAACTTTAGTTATTAGAATTATTTCAACGGCTCTATTAATAGTTCCCTTGTTAAGTGTTACTAAAGGATACTTACAAGGAAATAAATATATGACGGCTTCAAGTTTATCAAGTGTTATTGAACAAATTGTAAGAGTTGGGGTTATTATTTTTGGTAGTTTTACAGCCTTAAGAGTATTTAAATTGTCGCTAGAAACAGCAGTTGGGATAGCTGTTTTTGGGGCAACGGTAGGGGCATTAGTTGCTTATTTTTATTTGGTTTGTAAAATTAGAAAAAGTAAACAAGATTTAAAAAAGGAAGAAATAATTACCCGAGCTGAATCCAAAATAACAGATAAACAAATAATAAAAAAAATAATTTTTTATGCCTTACCATTCGTTGTTATTGAATTAGTTAAATCAGCTCATTCAATGGTTGATACAATGACAGTTGTAAAAACACTAGTTAGTTTAGGATATAATGAAATAGCTGAAATAACCATCGGAGTTTTAAATGTCTGGGCTAGTAAATTAAATATGATTGTAATTTCCATTTCGATTGGAATTGCAATAAGTTTAATTCCTAATTTAGCAAGTAGTTTTGTAAGTAATAAAATGAAAGATGTTAGTAATAAAATAAATCAATCGTTACAGTTAATTCTTTTTAGTAGTTTACCAATGACCGTTGGACTTAGTTTTTTAGCCTCTTCAGTGTGGACAGTTTTCTATGGATATGATTTATTTAGTATAAATATATTTAAAATATATATATATCAATCAATAACCTTTTCAATTTATTCAATTTTAATAAATTCTGCTCAAAGTTTAAATAATAGTAAGTTAGCCCTTGGAACCTTAATAAGTTGTTTTATTAGTAAGTTCATTTTAAATATTCCGATTATGCATCTTTTTGCCTATTTAAATATGGGTCCTCAATATGCACCTATTATAGTAAATATTTTTATTAATATTGGAGCAATTATAGTACTATTATATTGCCTTAATAAAAAATATGGAATTACATATATGAAAACCTTTTATAATTCTATGAAAATAATATTGTGTACTGGAATTATGTTAATGTCTTTAAAAATAATTAGTCTATTTTGGCCACTTAGTGCAACTACTAAGAGAGGTGCTCTTTTTGAGATTGGAGTTTATTCTTTAATTGGAATTTTCATTTATTTTATGGTCGCTTTGAAAAGTGAAACAATTAGAAATGTGTTTGGTAATAAATTTGTTGATAAAATATTAAATAAGTTAAAAATAAAAAAGTCATAATAAGGACTTTTTTTTAGTTTAAAAAGGCTAATTAAAGTACAAGATAATCATAGACTATAAAAAAGGAGCGTGTAATTATGTTTGGCAATTTTACTGAAGAAGCTAGAAAAGTAATAGCCGTAGCAAAAGAAGAAATGTATAAATTAAAACATCCTTATGTTGGTAGTGAACATTTAATGTTATCAATTTTAAAGAATGATAATAATGTGGCTAAGAAATTAAAAGAATATGATTTAGATTATCAAAGTTTAAAAGATGAATTAATTAAAATTATTGGAATTGGTAAAGAAACAAGTAATTGGTTTTTATATACGCCATTATTAAAAAGAATAATGGAAAACGCTATTATGGATAGTAAAGAAAATAATAATGGAGAAGTAACAGTCGAGCATTTATTTTCAAGTTTGTTAGAAGAGGGAGAGGGAGTTGCCCTTAGAATTATGTTAAGTTTAAATATAAACCTTGATGAATTATATAATGAATTTACAATAAGATTTAATCAATTAGATAAGAAACAAGGAAACAAAAAATTATTGCTAAATGAAATTGGAATTGACCTTACAAAAAAGGCAACTAATAATGAACTAGATCCTGTTGTCGGACGAGATATGGAAATAAAACGAGTGATTGAAATATTATGTCGGCGAACTAAAAATAATCCATTATTAATAGGAGAAGCTGGAGTTGGAAAAACAGCAATTGTTGAGGGCTTATCACAATTAATAGTTTCAGGTGAGGTTCCAATATTATTAAAAAATAAAAAAATAATTAATTTAGATATGGCTCTAACGGTAGCTGGGACAAAATATCGTGGTGAATTTGAAGAAAGAGTTCATAAAATAATAAAAGAAGTAGAAGAAGATAGTGATATAATTTTATTTATTGATGAAATTCATACGATTGTTGGGGCTGGTGGGGCTGAAGGGGCGATTGATGCGTCAAATATTTTTAAACCAGCCTTATCGCGTGGAAAAATTCGTTGCATTGGGGCAACCACAACTTTAGAATATAAAAAATATATAGAACAAGATAAAGCCTTAGAAAGAAGATTTCAAAAGATAATGATAAAAGTACCAAGTAATGATATTTTAAAAGAAATTCTACTAAAATTAAAAGTTATTTATGAAAAATTTCATTTTGTTGAAATTAGTGAAGAAGTTATTAATACTATTATTGAGCTATCTAATAAATATATTTATGATCGAAATCAACCAGATAAAGCAATTGATATTTTAGATGAAGTATGTGCTAAAGTTAGTCTTCGAGAAACAAAAGAAGCAAAAGAATATAAAAAATTAATTAAAGAAACTCAAATAATAATTAATAAAAAAAAGGAAGCAATTGTCGATAATGATTTTGTTTTAGCTTCAACTTATAAAGAACAAGAGAATAAATTAATGGATAAAATAAATAATCTAGAATTAAAACTATATAAAAACAATATTAAGAAAGTAACAATCGATGATGTTGCTAAAGTTGTTAGTGCGAAAACAGGAATTTTAATTTATGAATTATTAGGAGAACAATCAACTCAAATAAATAAGATTATTAATAATATTTCATCTGCTATCCTAGGTCAAACTGAAGCCATTTTGGAAGTAAATAAGATAATTAAAAAAATTAAATTAGGACTTAAAGATGAAAAAAGGGGATATTCGATTATGTTTTGTGGGTCAACTGGAGTCGGAAAAACAGAATTAGCGAAAGTATTTGGAAATAATTTAGTTGGGGAAGAAAATGTTATTAAACTTGATATGAGTGAATTTAGGGAAAGTCATAGTATTAGTAAGATTTTGGGTGCTCCTCCAGGATATGTTGGTTATGCTGATAATTTAAATATTTTAGAAGAAATAAGAAATAAGCCCTACTCCGTTTTGATTCTTGATGAAATAGAAAAAGCCCATGTTTCAGTTATTAATTTATTTTATCAAATTTTAGATGATGGACAAATAAAAGATACTTCTGGTAAAGTAGTTAGATTTGATAATGTAATTATAGTAATAACTAGTAATGCTGGTTTTGATAATCCTAATATCGGATTTAATAAAATAACTGAAGAGGATTCATTAATTAAATTAAAAGAATTCTTTTCCCCATCATTTATTAACAGAATTGATAATATTGTTATTTTTAATCAATTAAAAGAAGATATTCTTATTGAATTAATTGATCGGTATTTACAAACCCTAAGAGAAAAATATAAAAAGAAAAATGTTAAAATAAGAATAAGTAATGAAGTTAAAAAGGAAATATTAAAATTATCTAATTATAAGGAATTTGGAGCTCGTAAGGTTAGTCAGATCATTAAAAATAAAATTGAAAATAGAATAATTGAACAAATAATGGATGAAAAAACAGAAGTTTATATTAAAAAAATAAAAAGCGAAGCAAAAGTATAAAAAAAGATGTTATTTAATAAAAATTATGCTATAATTTAAGAAGCAATGGATAAAATACTAAATAAAAACCTTAAATGGTTTATTGAAAATGTGAGTGATTAATGGTCTATCTTCACTTAGGGAGAGAGGTGAAAGTCGAGTAGTTTCTCGGCAGGTAATGGTTATAGAAGAGGTTTTCAAAACTGTTGATAATAATTTTAATTTAAGTCCAAAAATAAAAACCGAAATAAAAGAATTACTTATAATTTATGTTAGTAAGAATCCTAGGGTTGATCTTGGAACAATAAATACTAATTTAACTAATTTAAAATTTACCGAATGTAATAAATATCTTATTAAGGATCCTTTAAAATATGTTAATTTTGATAAAACAATATATATTAATACTTCAGAACCGAACAAAGATTATGATTACAAATATTTATTAATGCGAGAGTTAATGTTAATGCAAACATATAAAAACGATATATCTAAAATGAGACAGATGCATTTAAATTCAATTTATGAAGGTTATGCCTCGATTAGTGCGAATAATTATATTGGAAATAATGGTAATTATAATCCTTATGAAGACGAGATAATAATAGTAAATCTTTTAGGTAAAATTGTTGGATTTGAGAGCATTGAAGAATTATTTAATAATAATAATCAGGAATTATTAATGGATAATTTGGCAAAAATGGGAAATTCAATTGATGATGTTAAAAGTATAACTAATCTTATGAATTATAATAGTAACATTAAAGAAAATCCCCGTGGGAAGAGTATGTTAAAAGAAGTGCAATTAAAATTAATTAAGATGTTTGTTAAAAAAGGTGAACTAACAAATGATGATATTGATAAATTTAGAAGTTTATTATTTGGTAATGAGTTAGTGTTTGAGCAAGAAACTGATAAATATAAGGATATTAATCAAGTTTATAAATTTTTTGATGAAATAGTCTCAAATTTTGAATTAAAAGAAACAGTTGTAAAGGGTAGATAAAAGAGTAATCCCTTTTTTTTCTTCTATTTTTTAGTATTGTTGCATATAATTATTTGGGTGATTATATGGAATATAAAGTTGGTGATTTAGTAACTAGAAAGTCTTATAACCATGATGTTATTTTTGAAATTACAAGGATTGAAGATCAGGTTTATTTTTTAAAAGGAATTAATGTTAGATTATATGCTGATAGTTTGCAAGATGATTTAGAACTGTGCCAAAACAAGGAAAATGATGAGGAAGAAGAACGATATTTAAATAGGATAAATACAATTGGAATATCACATCGTGATGATTATTTTTATTTACCAGGAAAGATTCTTCATATTGATGGTGATGAATATTATTTAAATCGCTGTTTAAATTATTATAAAAAGAATAATATCTGGGCTTATGGTATTCTAGAAAGAGAAGAAGAATTACCATATAAAATAAAAGAATTACTATTAGAATATAATCCAACTATTGTTGTTATTACTGGACATGATGCATTTTATAAGGAAAAGGATGGAGGCACTTATAAAAACAGTGCTAATTTTATTAATTCTGTTAAAGAAGCGAGAAACCATGAAAAAGGTCATGAAAAACTCATTATTATTGCTGGTGCTTGTCAATCTAATTTTGAAGAATTAATTAAGGCAGGTGCTAATTTTGCGTCAAGTCCAAAACGAACTAATATTCATGCTTTAGATCCAGCTGTTGTAGCTTCCAAAATAAGTTTATCAGATGTAACTAAAGATATTGATTTAAAAGGCATTTTAGAAAATACTAAATATGGAATTAAAGGAATGGGTGGCATTATAACGAAAGGAACTATGTATGTCGGTTATCCTCGATGATGAAAAATATATGACAATTGAAGATGTTAAAGCCAAATTAAATAAACATATTGGAACTAAGGTAAAAATAAACTATAATTTAGGGCGCAATAAATTTGAACAATATGAAGCAATTATTAAAGAATTATATAATTTTATATTTATAGTCGAATTAGAAAATGAAATTAAATCCTTTTCTTATTCAGATGTTATTACCGAAACAATAAAAATAAATTATTAAAATTGTCGAAAAAAGTCAGTAAATACCACTTTTAATTGCATTTCGTATTAAAATGTTGTATAATATATTCAATGTTGTACTGAAGGGAGAAGATGCAATTGACAATTACATCTGTAAAGGTTCGGAAAATAATTAAAGAGGATTCAAGAATGAAAGGAATTGCTACGGTTTTAATAGATGATTGTTTTGCTATTCATGATATAAGAATCATTGAAGGCGATAATGGGCTTTTTATTGCAATGCCTAGTCGTAAAACCCCAGCTAATGAGTATCGTGATATAGCTCATCCAACTAACCAAGAAACTCGAACTATGTTTGAAGAAGCTATTATAACAGCTTATAATAGTGAAGAAGAGTAAAGGAAATAAAGGTTTCCTTTTTTTGTTCATATTTTTTTAAAAAAGAAATATAATTTAATACAGGAGGAAAAAATTATGGACAAGGTTACAACAACTTCATCATTTAATCATTCAATAACTTTAAATGAAAGAAAAAACGTTTTAATATCAGGTGTAAAAAAAATAGATAGTTTTGATGATGAAGAATTTTTAATGGAAACAAGTATGGGGTATGTTGCTATTAAAGGGGAATCATTAGAAATAATTAAATTAGATACTTATCAGGGGAATGTATCAATTAATGGTAAAATTAATAATTTAACCTATATGGATAGTCTAAATAAAAAGGACAAGGATGAAACCATTTTTGGGAAGTTATTTAAATAATGAATTTAAAAATTCAAATCATGACTTTAAGTTATAGTTTTTTATATGGGGCTTTTTTTTCCATTTTATTAACTATTAATTATAAATTAATCTATAATAGTAAAAGATCAATAAAATTGCCAATTACTATGTTATTTATTTTAATTAATGTTTTTCTTTATTTTTTAATTTTAAAAAAAATTAATAATGGTATTATTCATCCTTATTATTTAATTTCTTTTGTTTTAGGACTTATAGTCAAAGAGTTTACAGTAAAACTAGTTGCTAACCATAAAAAAAAATGATATAATTTTAATGCGAGGTGGTTAATAATGGCTAAACGTA
>CAZGXD010000011.1:1839-14377 GCA_964529625.1 uncultured Muribaculaceae bacterium | reverse complement strand
ATATATTATAATATGTTAATTATAAGAGGAGGGAATGTTATGTTTGTTTTAAATGCTTGTAAGGGTGAATGTGCTAATATTTATTCTGAGGGGATACCAACACAAATAGTAAAGATTATTGGAATAGTAATCTTTGCGATAAAAGTAGTGATTCCAATTTTATTAATTATTTTTGGGATGCTGGATTTAGGGAAAGCAATAATGGCTCAAAAAGAAGATGAGATAAAAAAAGGACAACAAACATTTTTAAAAAGACTATTAACAGCAGCAATCGTATTTTTAGTAGTTATTTTGACTCAATTTGTTGTTAATATAGTTGCTGGCGATGATGATACCGGTGTTTGGGCATGTACTAAGTGTATAATAGATGGTGAATAATATTTATGCAAAAATAGATGTGGATATTTTCTTTAAAATTATGTGAATTATATGATTAATTCCTTTGTGTAAAATTTTGATTTATTATATATAAAATAATAATTGTTTATGGTTGATATTAAAAAACAATAGTTTATTATTGTTTTTTTTTGTGCTATAATTATAATATAGCGAGGTGGTAAAGTGGATTTTAAAAAATTATCTAGATTTTTAATTTTTTTAATAATTTTTTTAATTATAAATATAATGAAAACAAATGTTTTGGCAGATGAAACATTTGTTAGAATTTGTAAATATCATAATAAAGATACTAATACAACTTTGTTTGTTAAATGGCGTGGCGATAGTTATGCCCCATCTCTTTATGATGAAAGTGATAACTATTTAGGTGTATTTGTGGTTGTGGGTTCACAAGAAGAAATGTTTGAAAAGGGTTGTCGTGCTAATGTTTATTATAAAAAAGGTGTAACAGGCGATTCTACTATTATTATGGGAGATAAAATAGGGACAACAAAAAATGATTATCGGTTTGATGGTGTTGTCTCTGAAGGTGATGATGTATTATATTCAGGTTCTTTTTTAGAAAGTAAAGAAAATCCTGATGAAAATATTTTTTTAGATTATACGGTTAATTGTTCTTATACTTTACCAAACAAGTATAAAGTTGTTCTTAAAATTGGGGTTGGAGGAGATATAACAGTACAATGTAAAGATGAAAATGGAAAAGATAAAAATATTACTCTTCAAAATCCAGCCGAAATATTTAAATCAATTAATGAAAAGAAAATTTGTCCCCCTACCATTTGTTATAATAAGGAAACATTTGGTAGTGATAAAATATTATTTTATTCTTCTTCTAATGTTAGTTGCCCTAGGGTTATTGGTGGAGAAACCAATTCACTTATTGATAGGCAAAACAAAGAACAAGATAAACTACCTATATTTTTACCCGCCGAAGAAAGAGAAAAAGCAGACCAATTAAAAGAAAAAGTTTCTGATACTTCAGATATCTATCTTACTTGTTTAAAACTTTTGGATAGTAGCGATAAATGTAAATTGGAAAAAATTAGTTTAGAAACTATGTGTAGGAATTCAGATGGGGTAAATATTGCTTGTAATGTAGAAAAAAGGAAATATATAACTTGTATTGAAAAAAATTATACTCAAGAAGAAATAGATTTAAAATGTGGCGTTCAAGAAGAAATCTATAATCAGGCTCAAGACGCGTTAATTGAATATGGTAATGAAACAAGGGATCCAACTGTTAATTTTATTGTTACAAAAGACTATGGTACTCCGAATAATTTTGAGTTTGAACTTAAAGAAATAACAAAAGAAGAAATTTTTGGGAAAGAACTTATTGAATGGTTAAAATCAGCCTTTCTTTTAATTCAAGTTGGTTCAATAATAATTGTAATTATATTAACAATGTTAGATGTAGTAAAAGCTGTTGCTTCGAGTGAAGAGGGGACAACAAAAAAGATTTTTAAGAATATGACAATTCGATTTATTATAGTTGCAATCTTTTTATTGTTACCAATATTAATAGAATTTATATTAGGTTTGATAGATATTCCAAATACAAATCCTTTAGATTGAAATGAGGGAAAAAAATGAAAGACTTTTTTATATCTGGTATTAGATCAATTTCATCTTTAATAGATGGGATAATAGCCTGGGTTATTGATAAAATATATGAATTAATTATGCTTTTGGCAGACGTTAATATTTTTGGTACTGAAGCAATTGGAGTTTTTAGTCGCCGAATTTATGTATTATTAAGTGTTTTCATGCTATTTAAAGTATCATTTTCTTTAATAAATTATTTAATAAATCCAGATGAATTTCATTCTAAAGAACAAGGTATAGGGAAAATAATAAATAATACAATAATAGTTTTAATTTTAATTGTAGCAGTTCCAATAGGTTTTAATCAGTTGTATCATGTTCAAGGTTTATTATTAAAAAATAATACTATTGGGAGAATCTTTTTAGGAGTGGGTTCGGATAATCAAAATATTGGCTCAGGGTCTCAAATATCATTTCCAGTTTATTCAGCCTTTTTTCAACCGAATACTAGTTCTTCTAAAATAGATATGTCAGCATGTGAAGATATGTATGCGACAGGCATATTACCTTCTGCTTGTTTAACCACTGTTGATAATTATGGTGGTGGGGATGCGGCAGTAGCATTAAAAAATGCTTTTGAAGATGAAAATCATTCTAAAAACACTTCAAGTTTAGTATCTCTTGACCTTGTTTTAGCAAAAAGTGATGGAGAATATCTTTTTGATTATAAATGGATAATTTCAAGTATAGTAGGGGCATTGGTAGCATTTTTATTGATAGGAATTGTTCTTGATGTTGCGGTTCGGTGTGCTAAATTAGGATTTTTACAAATTATTGCTCCGATTCCAATTATTACATTTATTGATCCTAAAAGTAGTAAAGATGGAATGTTTAAAAGATGGTTAATGGCAACTTTGAAAACATTTGCTGATTTATTTATAAGATTAAGTGCACTTTTTTTTGCAGTATTAATAATATCATTGGTAGTTTCTAATAAATCAGAGTTTACTTCAAGTGGAGAAATAGTGCTTTTAAGAGAACATCCATTTTTAGTTGTTTTAATTATTGTAGGGGCATTAATGTTTGCTAATCAGGTACCAGGTTTAATTCAAGAGTTAATTCCTGGGGCTAAATTAGATGGAGATTTTTCTTTAAATCCTTTGAAAAAAATAGGTACTTCCCCGTTAGCGAGTGCTGCATTGGGTGGTGCAGTTGGAGCAACAGTTGGCTCAGCGATAGGTGGAGTGAGTTCATATCGGGCAAGTCGAGATTTAGGTCGTGGAGCGTGGCGTTCCCTTGGTAGTGCAGTTGGTGGAGTTTTTGGTGGTGGTCGACGTGGAATGATGGGTGGAGGACGAACTGGTGTAGGCCGTGAAGGTTCCATTTTTCAAGCAACTAGAGAAGCTGGGGCACAAAGTGCTGGGATAGTTCAACAGAGAGCAGGTACTACAATAGGTTCTAGAACAAAAGCTCAAATTGCTTCTTCTTTAGGATTGGATACAGAAGCAGATATTCAAGATGCTCAATTAGAACAATATGAAGAATATGAAACAATAAGTAAAGCAATTGATGAGCGAGCAGAAAGTGAAGTGTTAAAAAATCCGACAACAACAGCCACTTTTCAATGGGTTAATTCATCTGGAATAGAACAATTTGGTAGTGGAAATATTCAAGGACTTAAAAATGAAGTGGATATTTTAAAAGCCAAAGCTGGTGAAAGTCATGAAAGATATAATGATTCTAAAATTAAATTAGAGCAAGCAAAGATAAATAAAGATCATTTAATTCAAAATTACAATAATCGTATTAACCAATTAAAAGCGACTGGAGCGAGTCAAAATGAAATAACTGATTTTAGAAATAATTATCATAGTCAAATTTTGGAAGCTGAAGCAAATGTTAGTGCTTTAGAAAAAAATACTAGTGATTTGCAAGCAAATGTTGTAACAGCAGAGCAGATAACAGATGCCGAAACAAAATACTTAGCAGGTTTAAGACAAGCTAAAAATGATTATATTAATTCTGAAACAGATAATATTATAGTGTCTAATTTAGCTCAATTAAACAATATGTTAGAGGCGAATGTAAAATCATCATTTACTGATATTAAGAGTAGTACAGGTATATCTAAAATAAGTAATTCAACTGATTTAAAAGCAATAAAAGATTCAGTTGAAAGTAGGAAATTAGAACTTAGAATTAGTCCTGAATGGTCTAGAGAACACATTAGTAGAGATATATTAGGTAATAGAGATAAAGGTAAAAATAAATAACAGAATTTTTTCAAAATTAAAAAAGAATAAAAAAGAATAGAAAGGAAAATAAAATGAATGAACAATTTTTAATTCCAGCTAATACGAAAAAATCAATGTTAATATTTGGAGTTTTTAATACATTTGATTTGATTTTATTTGTTGTTGGGATAGTATTATCTATAATTTTATTGCTTATTTTCCCATTAGATAATTTAACAGTTTCAATAATTGCTCTTACACCAGGTTTGATTTGTAGTTTCTTAGTGTTTCCAGTACCAAATTATCATAATATAAGAACAATTATACAAAGTATTTGGCAATTTTATACTTCAAGACAAAAGTTTATTTGGAAAGGTTGGTGTTTCTTAAATGATGAAGACAACAATGAGGGGTAAATTTACAAGTGAGGATATTCCTGTAAAAAGCATAACCAATGGGATGATTTTATTAGACAATGGTTTAAAAGTAGTAGGAGTAAAAATTATGCCTCGTAATATTTTTATTTTAGATAAAGATATGCAAACTAGTATAATTATAAATTTAAAAAATGTTTATAATTTAATTGATTATGAATTTTGGATAATAGCGGCTGATAGACCAGTAGATATTAATGTTTATTTATCACAATTACAATTATTGTATAATTCAAATGCAAATCCAGTAAAAAGAAAAATGATAATTGAAGATATAAATAAAGGGAATACGTTTATGAATAATAATGTAGTTGATACTGAATATTATTTGTTATTTAAAGAAAAAGATAATGATTTAATTCAAAAAAGAATTAGAATTTTAATTAATGCCTTTGCTAACGCAGGTCTAACTTCTTATCAGACTACCAATGATGATTTAAGAATGATTTTAGATAATTTCTTAAATGCAGGACAAACGACTCCTTTTGGGACGGTGATAGCATGAATATAAAAGAACAAATCGCACCTAAAGGTTTAGAATATAGACCAGCAGATTTTATTATAAGTGATAAATATGCAACTATATTAACAGTAATTTCTTATCCAAGATATATAAATCCTGGTTATTTATCTTCGTTAACAAATATGCCAGGGGTAAAAGTAGTAATTAAGCATATTCCCTTACCATTTTCAAGTATTAGAACCATGTTAAATAAGGAAATTGCAGATTTAAAACAAAGATATCAAGATGAATATGATAAGACAATTCAAGAAAGAATTCGGCAAGACTATGAATCGCTTGAGCAATTTATTTCTATGTTAGCAGCAAGTCAATCAAAAATATATGATTTTCAAATGCACATTATGATTGTTGCTGATTCTATGGAAGAATTAACTAGTAAGAAATTACAAGTGAGAAATTATGTTGAAGCGATGGAGATGCGAGCCTTTCCTCTTCGTTTTGAACAAGAAAGGGTTTTAAAATCAATTATTCCTATTTATCCTAGTCAGAGTATAGAAAAACGAATTGGAATTCCAATTCCATCAACAACTATTGCCGCTATGTATCCTTTTATTTTTGATAGTATCAAGGATCCAGGATTATCAACATTACTTGGGGTTGATTTTTCAGGTGGAGTTATTCTTTTTAATCAATTTTTATATCAAACAAAAAAGGAACATAATCGAAATAATGCCAATATGATTATTTTAGGAACATCAGGAAGTGGAAAATCAACAGCAGCTAAATTATTGCTCCGTAGTAGTATTAGAAATAACCATCAAGTTATTGTAATTGATCCAGAAGGGGAATTAGAAGAAATGACAAAACTTTATGGTGGGGATTTTATTGATTTAGGTAAAGGTGGAGAATTTGGCATGATTAATCCTTTAGAAGTAGTATTGGATTTTGATGAGGAAGAAGCCAAAGAAGGGTTAGGCTATACGGTTTTAACAAGAACCCTTCAAACAATTAAAGCCTTTTTAAAGTATTATGATCCTCAAGTTGATGAAGATGTGATAACCATGTTTAGTGAGGTTGTTCAAGATACCTATCGTCGTTTTGGTATGGATTTTAATACAGACTTTACTAAGTTTACTTCTAAGGATTATCCCATTTTTAGAGATGTTTATGCTACTATTAGAGGAAGAATTTTATCAATGCCTGAGCATAGTCATGAAAAAGATGTGTTAGAAAAATTAGAACTTAAAATACGCCCAATTATTAAAGAATTAAAATATTATTTTGATGATCATACTACCATTCAAACTAATAGTGATATTATTGTTTTTAATATTCGTGAGTTAATGAACGCGGATACTAATATTAGAAATGCTTTATTTTTTAATATTTTAAAGTATGCTTGGGGTTTAACCTTGAATAAAAATATTAATACAATTTTAATGGTTGATGAAGCTCATGTGTTATTAAGTGGAAATAATACTTTAGGGGCTGATTTTTTAGCTCAAGTTCAAAGAAGATCAAGAAAATATAATACTGGGACAATTATTATTACTCAACAACCAAGTGATTTCTCAGACCCAAAGGTTATAACTCAAGGAAAAGCTATTTTTGATAATGCTTCCTATTATTTAGTGATGGGATTAAGAAAACAAGCTGTTGAGGATTTAGGTAAATTAATAGATTTAAATGATAACGAAAAAGAAGAAATAAAAAGATATAATCAAGGGGAAGGACTATTTGTTTGTGGAAGTAGAAGAATGCAAATAAGAGTAGTTGTAACTGAACAAGAATTAGATTCATTTGGTAGTGGTGGGGGTTTATAAAAAGCATTTATAGGTGGTGATTAAATGGGAGAAAAGATGCAAAAAAAAGCGTCTGAGTTAATAAAAAAAATTCAACAAGTAAAAAACATAAAAAAGACCTTAGCAGTAATTGGAACTTTAATCCCAATTATTAAAATATTTATAATAATGGTAGCAGTAGCTTTCTCTGTTTTTATACCAATAATATTTTTTAATAATATAAAAGATGGCTTTTATAAGGCAATTGATAAAACCTTAACCTTTTTAACAACTGGAAGATGGATGTCAGCTGAAAATGCTTATTATCAAAAACTTGAAGATGAATATGATATTTTCTTGCACTATAAAAACAGAGAGGGGGAATTTGATATTCCCTTACTCGCTGCAACATCCCATTATGTTAACGTTGTTGGAGCAAATAGTTTTGAATACGCTGAAGACGAAGATGAATTTCATGAAGATTATTCAGATGAGGGGGTAGGCACTGAAGAAATTTTAGAAGTTGAGCATTTTGTTGAAAACAAAAATACTAGGAGATTTTATACTATCGCTAGAAACGAATTAGGAACCTCAGCTTCAATAATTCCAGGGACAAAAAAGCTAATTGGTCATCTAGTTGATGTAAGAGTTGAAACAGAATGTAGAAATTTAAGTGAATTTTTTATTGAAGATGATGAAGAAGAAGAATCAATTTATGCATTAATAGGTCATTTATGGTATGATTTTTTACTTTTAACTGCTGAAACCATTGGTGATACATCAACAAGTTTTTTAAGTATTGTTAATATTCCGGGATGGCTTATTTTAATAGATTCTTATAAGGAGCAAGATATTAATTATTTAGCTCATAAATTAGAAGAATTTTTTGAGTCAATACCAGAGGATAATATTATGGTTGAACTTGCTCGCATTATAAAACAATCAAGTTTTGAAAAATGTTCAGGAGCACAAATTGCAGTTCCTAAGATTATTAGATTTGTTAATTATGAGAGATATAGGCAATATTTAGAAGAAGATTATCTTCCAAAGTTTTATATAAATTGTAAAAATTGCCCTGATAGAGATAAAAGTGATGAAGATAAAAAAATAATAGCTGAAAACATGGCTAAAGATATATTTAATCAAAAAGATACCTGGGATTATATAACAGGAGATGCAACTAATGAAATTTCTTTTATTGCTGGTGGGGCGACCTTGCCAATAAAATTTCCTGCTGGAGAAGATTGGAAAAAACATATTACTTCTTATTTTGGGAATAGAACTCATCCGGTTACAGGAGAAGAAGATGTTCCTCATATTGGGATTGATATTGGAGCTCCAATAGGAACACCAGTTTATACTATTGCAAGTGGGAGAGTGGTCAATGCGGGATGGCAAGGATCCTATGGAAAATTTGTTTTAATTGCTCATGACCCTGATGGGGATGGGGTGCCTGATTATTATAGTGGTTATGCTCATTTATCGGTAATTGATGTTTCCCTTGGTCAGGAAGTGATAATTGGCGAGAAAATAGGAGAAGTTGGGATAACGGGAGTAGGAACAGGGCCCCATCTTCATTTTGAAATAAGGGATCGGGAGAATAAACATATTAATCCATTTCCAATATTAAATAGAATTGTTGAAAGTGGTTATAATCCATTACAAGGTGAAGTTGGTTGTGGTCTTGAAAATCCAGAAAAAATTGCGCAATTAAATGAGATTTTAAAAAATAAAATTAATAGTTTTCTTAATAAATCAGAACCAGGTAATGCCGTAGCTGCTGCAGCCGAATTTGCAGTAAGAAGTTCCGGGATAAATTTACAATATTGGTGGGGTGGAAAGAGTAAAGCAATTGGAATTGATAAAAATTGGGGTTGTCCAATGAAAATTTTTGCTAGTGGCTATAGTGCTCAACCAGTAAATAAAAGTTTTCCATATGGTGTAGATTGTAGTGGCTTAGTACAATGGGCAATTCATAATGCTGGTTATAAGTGGGAAACCATTCCTGAGGGTGCTGGTGCTCAATCAAGGATGGTTAGTGCCCAAAATAAGGTTAAAATAAATGGCACTACTTTAAATCAAGTTCAACCAGGGGATTTGGTTTGGAGAGAAGGTCATATTGCGGTTATTATTGGAAAAGATGTAAATAGTTCAAAATTTATTGTTGCCGCTGCTCGGGATGCAAACAGAGGAACTGATGTCGTTGAATATTTCATAAACTCTACCAGTTTTACCCATTTTGTTTTTATGAGTGAATATTATAATAATCCAGTTAATAAGGAGTGATATATTGAAAAAACTTATATTTATATTTTTAATATGTTTAATAGTTCTAACGGGTTGTAATGTTAAGTATAATAGTGTTATTTATTCTAAAAATAAAATTGTTGAAAATATAGAAATTAATATTCCTAATTCATATTTTGATGTAACTTCAAAGGAAGAAATGGAAGAAGAAGTAAAGGCGATCAAAACCAATCCAATTTTTAAAAAATATAAAATAATTTCAAAACAAAAAAAGGATAATGTTATAATAAATTTTTCAAAAAAGTATAATTCGTTAAGTGAATATTCTAAATCCATATTTTATAAAGAACTTTTTGAAAGTGTTACCGTGATTGAAAATGAACTATATTCCTTTTTTGAAACAGTTGGGGATTATTATCATGATAAAATTTATGGTTCTTCACTTCCTGAAGCAGAGTTTGATCCAAAGGATTCAAAATTAAAAAATATAACTGTAAAAATACAATTAATGAATAAAGTATTAGAAACTAATGCTGATAAAAAAAATGAGAAAGATAATATTTATACTTGGCAATTAAAACCAGGAAGGATGGAAAAATCAATTTTCTTAAAATTTAGTCATAAAAAGAGATATGATGTTTTAATAAAAACATTTATTAAAGAGAATATAATTTTATTTATATTAATTGTAAGTATTCCTATTTTAATTGCTATTATATTATTGTATTATATTTTTAAATCAAATTGGGAAAATAGATTATAGGTGATATTATGAAAAAAATGCTTATTTTATTGTTTTTAATGTTTATTACAGGTTGTAATATAGATTATAATGCTACAATTTATCATAATAAAAAGGTAAGGGAAGAATGTAAATTTACTGAAGAAAATGATTTTATTTTAAAATATAACGAAGATATTAGTTTATCTTTAAATTCTAAGATAGATTCATATAAACAATATTTTGATTCATACAAATTTATGAAAAAAATAAATAAAGATAATTCATATGTATTGATGAAAAAAATAAATCAAAATTTAGATGAGTTTAAAACCACGACTATTTTAAATCAATTATATGAACATATAATAATAGAAGAAAATAATAATCAATTTAGTTTTAAATTTTTAAATTTAGTTGATGATGTATCTAATAATCCAGATCCAAATTTTCATATGGATGATATTAGAATAAAAATTAGGTTACATAATAAAGTGATTGAAAGCAATGCTGATAATGTTGATGAAAAGAAAAATACCTTGGAATGGATAATTACTCAAGCTGATAAAGAAAAAAATATGTTTTTTAAATTGGACCATAAGAAAAGATATGATATAATATTAATAGACATGTTTTTATTTAATAAAGATACTATTATACCAATATGTATAACTTTAATTATAATTTTAAGTGTTTTATTTTATTTTTATCTAAGATATAAAAAAAATACTTCAATCTAGGACGGTGGAAAAATGAAATTAAAATTTCGGGCAGATTCAAAGGATATAATGGTCTTTATTTTGTTTGCTGTATTATTATTTTATATGGTTGCCATAGGAATATTAAATATATCTGTTTTTGTAAAAGATGGAACTTTTCATGGATTAAATCCATTGCCGGCATTTTCACAAGATTTTTTTGCCCCAACTATGGTTTTTTTCTTAATAATTCTAATAATTATTTTATCTAGTGTTACTTCTTACTTTTTTGAAAGAAAAAAAGGAGTTGGAGTTGAAGTTGGTCCAAAAGAGGAAAAAGGTTATTCAAGATGGGCTAAAGAAAAAGAATTTAAAAAGAACTTAGAATTAGTTCGTCCTAAAGATAAAAAAACAACCGTAGCAGGAATTCCTTTAATAAATACAGGAAAAGAAATATGGGTTGATAATGGGGAATATCATAATTTAATTATTGGTTCAACTGGAAGTGGAAAAACTCAAGCAATTGTTCATCCTTTAATAAAAATATTAGCTAAAAAAGGGGAATCAATGATTGTAACTGACCCTAAAGGAGAAATCTATGAAGAAAATGCTAATCTTTTAAGGGAGCGAGGCTATAATATAGTGCTACTTAATTTTAGGGAACCTAATAAAGGAAATGCTTGGAATCCTTTACATCTTCCTTATACTTTATATAAAAATGGAAATCAAGATAAAGCTAATGAATTAGTGGATGATTTAGCCCTTAATATTCTTTATGATGAAAATGCTCAGCAACAAGATCCCTTTTGGGAAAGATCAGCTGCTGATTATTTCGGCGGTTTAGCTTTATCATTATTTGAAGATGCCGATCCAAATGAAATTAATTTAAATAGTATTAACTATATGGCTACGATAGGAGAAGATAAATATTTAGGTGGCAATTATATTAAAGCCTATTTTAATGAAAAAGATCCTACTTCAGCCGCTTCTATTAGTGCTTCAGGAACAGTAAATGCTCCTTCAGAAACAAAGGGGGGAATTTTATCTGTTTTCAAACAAAAGATAAGATTATTTACAGCTAGGGATAATATTGCAGAAATGTTATCTTATAATGATTTTGATATGAAAGATATTGGAAGAAAAAAAACAGCTGTATTTTTAGTTATTCATGATGAAAAGAAAACATATCATACATTATTAACAATTTTTATAAAACAATGCTATGAAACTTTAATTGATGTAGCCCAAGAAAGTGGTGGTAAGTTAACTTATCGAACCAACTTTATTTTAGATGAATTTGCTAATATGCCACCATTAAAAGATGTAACAACAATGATAACAGCCGCTCGAAGTCGTAATATTCGTTTTAACTTTATTATTCAAAACTTTTCACAATTATATCAAGTTTATGGAAAAGATAATGGTGAAACAATTAAGGGAAATTGTGGGAATATTATTTATCTTATGAGTACTGAATTAAGTGCTTTAGAAGAATTTAGCAAATTATGTGGTGAAATAAAATTAAAAAAAGAGGATAAAGTAGATAGTAAACCCCTTATAACAATAAGTGATTTGCAAAACTTAAAGGATTATGAAATTATTGTTAGAAGAATTAGAACCATGCCTTTTAAGGCTAAATTAGTTCCTAATTATAAGATGGATTGGGGAGAAACTACAGAGAAAAGTGGTTATCCAACAAGGGAAACTAGAACCATTGAAATGTTTGATCTAAAAAAATATATTGAAAACAAACAAAAAAAGGTATTTGAAAACGCTGGTAATATTATGGGACAAGACTTTAGTGGTATTTTTGCTGAACAAAGTAAAAAGCAATCTTCTAAAGAATTAAATATGGATGAATTAATAAAAAAGATAGATCAAAAAATAGCCGAATTAGAAGAAGAAGAACGTCAAGAGAAATTAAGGGAAAAGGATATGCCTGAAGAAAAACAAAATGAAGAAGTTATTCAAACTGAACCAAAAATAGTAAAACCAATGGTTGAGATACCAATT
>CAZGXD010000011.1:0-1739 GCA_964529625.1 uncultured Muribaculaceae bacterium | reverse complement strand
GAGATACCAATTGAAAAGGAACAAGATAAAGAGAAAGCAATGACTGAAAAGGAACCATTAATTACTGATGATCAATTTTTTGATGACTTCTTTGGTGACGATTAATAAAAAAAGTTAAACTATTAAACCCCATTTTATTATTGATGGAGCATATAATGAATTAGGGTGGTGATAGAATACCAAATATTTCTATATCAGAGTTAGTTAAAAATAATTATAATGGACAAATTATTGATATTAGAAGTATTCAGAATTATAATAACAATCATATTCCTGGTGCTAAAAACATAGATGAAGATTTGTTGTTAATAAAACCTCATAAATATCTTGACAAATTTCAAGTGTATTATATATATTGTCAAAAAGGGGTTCGTAGTGTAAAGGTATGTAATCAATTATTAAAATTAGGTTATAAGGTTATTAATATTAATGGTGGTTATGAAAGTTGGATTTTAGAAAGATAAATATATCTTTCTTTTTTGTTTATAACAAATTTAAAGTTAAACGCATTAAAATTGGATAATTGTTAAACTTAGATTATGATCTTATCATAAAACAATCACAATAGAACTTTGAACTATTTATATCTAATTCTATCCATGATATAATATTTATAGAACCACTATAAAATAAAAAAGGAGATAGTAATATGGATTATGTAATAATTACTTTTTTAACTATAATAATAATTTTAATTTTATTTGGATTATCAAAAAAACAAAATGAAACAAATATTGTTGAAAGGCTAGGTAAGTTAGAAGTAAGTGTCGTAAAAGAATTAAGTATTTTTAGGAGTGATTTTAGTAGAAATTTAACTGAAGATTTTAATCAACTAAATGAAAAAATAGAGCATCGATTAAGAATAATAAATGAACGAGTGAATGAGCGATTAGATGAAAATTTTGAAAAAACAAATAAAACTTTTGTTTCAGTATTAGAAAGGCTTGCTAAAATAGATGAAGCTCAGAAAAAAATTGATCTTTTATCAAATGATATAGTTGCTCTTCAAAGTGTTTTAACTGATAAAAAATCTCGAGGGGTATTTGGAGAAGTTAATTTAGCCCATATAATGAGTAGTGTTTTTGGAGAAAAGAATGATAAAATTTATCAATTACAATATTCATTTAATAATGGATTAATTGCAGATTGCCTTTTGTTTGCACCTGAACCATTAGGAAAAATAGTCATTGATTCAAAATTCCCATTAGAAAATTATCAAACAATGGTAAATAAAGAAAATTCGGAAACAATTAGATTAAATGCAGAAAAGGAATTTAAATTAGATATAAAAAAACACATTAATGATATCGCAACAAAATACATTATTCCTGGGGTTACTACTGACCAAGCAATTTTGTTTTTACCAGCTGAAGCCATTTTTGCAGAAATTAATGCTTATCACCAAGATTTGATTGATTATTCCTATAAGAAAAAGGTTTGGATTACCTCACCAACAACTCTAATTAGTACCTTAACAACGATTCAAATTATTATAAAAAATATTGAAAGAGATAAATATGCTTCAATAATTCATCAAGAATTAAAATATTTAGATCAAGAATTTAAGCGCTATAAAGAACGTTGGGATCGATTATCAAAAAGTATTGATGTCGTTAGTAAAGAAGTAAAGGATATACATGTTACGACTGATAAAATTACTAAGAAATTTACTTCTATTAGTCAAGCCGAAGTACAGGAACTTGATTATGATATTAAATGAAAGATGGGATATTAAATGA
>CAZGXD010000010.1:11566-14470 GCA_964529625.1 uncultured Muribaculaceae bacterium | reverse complement strand
TGAATAATAACTACAAAGAATATCATAAGCCTTTTTATCCTTTTTCAAATCTAGAAAAACGTTTTTAAATAATCTTCTTTGATTATTATAATTTAAATCTAAAGTTATTTTTTTAAGGGCTACTTCTTCATCATTCATCATAACTTTTATTACTTCTATATCAAGATATGATTCATCTATATTTTTTATTAAACTTTTTTTAACAGTTTTCCAAAGATAATCAAAATTTTCAAAATTTTCTTTCGTAGTTTTAATATTTACTTCTTCTAATTCGTCTAATTCAATATATTTATCAAATATATCTTTTAAAAATATATAATGCTTATTATTAATTTTGAAATAATCAACATCAAATAATTTTTTTTCTTTAAAAGTCGACAAAATATTTATCATTTCTTTTTCATTACTTAAATCCTTTTTATAAGTATAATTAATCTTAGTATTATTAATACCATCAAAAGCAGTCTTAAGGGCTTCATTTATACCAAATATATCATACTCTTCAGGAATATTTAATTCAAAATAAAGGGAAACATCACCCGTTTTTATTTTACTACCTTCAATTTCTGTAGTTGAATTCTTAAATGGCTCAATTAAAAAATCAAAATTACCACCTAATTCTTCAATTCCCTTTGCCAATAATTGTTGAGGCGTGGCAGCATTTACATAATAAATATAACTAGCCCCGATTATTATTCCAATTACAGCAATAACCAATAATATCGGCCATAATTTATTCTTTTTAGACTTTTCCCCTCCAATCGCCTCTTTCGTTGGATTTAAAACTGATTCATTCCTAACCCCCGGTGGAAAAATACTTGATGATTGATTCTTAGTTTGATTACTTGAAGTTGATTCTGGATTCCCAATAAAAGATGAACGATTAGCATTATCATCAAATAAAAAATCATCAATAATCTCAATCTCTAAATTATCATTATTTTTATTTTCCATATAATAAACTCCTTTACTTTTCCTATTATAACACCCTTTTTGTAATATTAACTCCCTTTTAAATTTTTCACCGTCAAGAAACTGTTAAATAGTAATCTTATCTCATATCATTTATTGAGGTGTTATATGAAAAAGGTTTTATTATTATTTGGGGGAAATTCCCCAGAACATCATATTTCTTGTCTATCAGCTAAAACAATAATTGAGAATATTGATTTAACTAAATACAACTTAACTACCGTAGGAATTGATAAAAATAATAATTTCTATATTTTTAATGATAAACTCAGTTACTTGAAAAATAATAATTGGTTACAATCTGAAAACATTGTTTTAATCCCTAATATTATTAACTATCTTTTGCAATTTGATATCGTTTTTCCAATTACTCATGGGGGAACTGGAGAAGACGGGAAATTACAAGGATTATTAGATTTTTTTAAGATTAAATATGTTGGTTGTCAAACTTTAACAAGTGCTGTTTTAATGAATAAAAAGGTTGCTAAACTCATTTTTAAACAATTAAATATTCCCCAAATTCCATATCTTGCCATTACTTATCCAAAGTATTCTATAAAAAAAATTATTGAGACTTTAGGATTCCCATTAATTATTAAACCTGCAAATGGGGGTTCTTCAATTGGAATTAATAAGGCTAATAATAAAAAAGAATTAATTACAGCCATCGAAATAGCACGAAATTATGATAATACAATTGTTATCGAAAAATTTATTAAAGTTAGAGAATTAGAATGCTCAGTTTTAGAAGAAAAGAAAAGAATAATATCTACTATTGGTGAAATTATTCCTGCCAATGAATTTTACGATTATCAAGCTAAATATGAAGATAATAAATCAAAAATAATAATTCCTGCTAAACTACCTAGAAAAGTAATTACCACAATTAAAAACTACACCAAAAAGGCTTTTATAGAAATTGATGGTAAAGGTTATGCTAGAGTAGATTATTTATATGATGAAGATAACAACCAAATTTATTTAAATGAAATAAATACTATCCCAGGTTTTACTGAAATTAGTATGTTTTCTCAATTACTTAAATTTGATGGAATTAATTTAACAAATGTTATTACAATTTTATTAGAAAACATATAAAAACTAGAATTATTTATCTAGTCTAATTATTTTATTCTAAAACATCATCAGGTAATTCATATAAATTTCTTTCATAAATAGTTAATTTATCATTTATATCTAACGTGGCTAACAAAATGGAAGCATAATCATCATATCCTTGTTTCTCAACCTCAGTTTTTAGCCATGTTTCATCTTTGGAAACAGTCTTTAAATTATTAAGCATTGGTTCTCCATCAACAATCACATTAGCATTTAAACCTTGTTTAGGAATTGGTAACCCCATATCATTAATGGTAAGAGGTTTATATTGTCCCTTAGGTAAAACACTAATACTACCATTAACCTCCATAATTGCATATTCTATTTCTTCAACATTAAAAAAATTTTTTCGACGACATTCCTCTAATAAATCATTAACCCCAATTCTCATTTTTTTAAGGTTACCCTCGAGTATTTCCCCTTTCTGAATTACGATGGTTGGAGTTCCAATCAAGGCTCGTCTCAATTTAATACTTTTAAGAGTTAAAAAAGAAACAAGATAAGCAACTGAACCAAAAACTATTAATGCAAGAATAGTATTAAAATATTGAGATTCCAAATTAATTGTCATTTCAGCAGCAAAATCTCCAATTGAAATTCCTATCACATAATCAAATAAACTAAGTTGTGAAACTTGTTTAGCTCCTAACATTCTTGTAATTAAAAACAAGGTAAATAATGATATCATCGCCCTAATGAAAACATCTAATAATTCCATCCATTTTATTTCAAAGATATCTGGAAACATTTTATCACCATTTTTATTATGGAATAAAAAAAAGGATTTTATACTTAATTCCTTTTATTTTCTTC
>CAZGXD010000010.1:10372-11466 GCA_964529625.1 uncultured Muribaculaceae bacterium | reverse complement strand
TTATCTTTGTTATTATTCTTATTATTACCATTGTTATTATTATAAGTAAAAACTACATTAGTTCTTAAAATAAAAGTTAAAATAATGATTAATAAAACACCATATATAATATAACCAAGTGTTACTGAACGCAAAATATAAATAATTGATGCCATCGCAAAAAGTAAATTTATAACATAAATAATCAAAACTACTGTTCGTTGTGATAAATTACGATTTAATAATTGATGATGAATGTGATATTTATCTGGAGTTGATATTTTTTGCCTTTTTATAAATCTTCTTAAAATAGCAAATAAAACATCTAAGATAGGAATTGCTAAAATTAATAAAGGAATAATTAATGATGTCATAGTAACATTTTTAAATCCTAATAAAGCAATAATTGAAATTACAAATCCTAAAAACATTGATCCACTATCACCCATAAAAATACTAGCCGGATAAAAATTATAAACTAAAAAACCTAAAGTTGAGCCAAACATAGTAAAAGTTAAAACAAAATCTAAGCCAAATTTTTTTTGAATTATAGCAATAATTCCAATTGTTAAAAAATATATTGCACTTATCCCAGCTGCCAAACCATCTAGTCCATCAATAAAATTCATACAATTAATACAACCTAAAATGAAAAAGATAGTAAGTGGATAAGTAAAAAAACCAAAATCAATATATATACCAAAGGCTTGAATATCTTTTAATAAAATATTACCATAAAAAACAACGATTGACGCTGCTATTAATTGTCCAACAAATTTTGTTGATGCATTTAATGGTTTAATATCATCAATTACTCCTGTTAAAACAATTACAAAACTCCCAATTAAAATGGCATTCATAATTGTACTTGGTTCCCCAAATAACATATAACCTAATAAAAAACCAAAATAAATTCCTACTCCTCCTAACCTTGGGGTCGGTGTTTTATGTATTTTACGTTGATTAGGAATATCAATAGCATTAATATGAATAGCAATTTTTTTAATAAAAGGAGTTATAAATGCTACAAATAAAAAGGTTGAAAGAACTATTGAAAAAATTAACATAATTACTTCGTTTGACATCATATCACCAATACAATCTTAACAAAAATA
>CAZGXD010000010.1:0-10272 GCA_964529625.1 uncultured Muribaculaceae bacterium | reverse complement strand
TTTTACTTATCAATTAAATGAAGATTTTCTAAAAGAAGGCCTGTCCCTTCAACAACACAAGTTAAAGGGCTTTCAGCAATGAAAACTGGTACTTTTAATTCATGAGCTAAAAGTTGGTCAAAACCTTCAATTAAAGCTCCCCCACCAGTAACTACAATTCCCTTATCAATAATATCAGCTGATAATTCAGGTGGCGTTTGCTCAAGAACATTTTTAGCGGTATGAACTATCATATAAACACTTTCCCGGACAGCTTCTTCTACCTCCAAAGAACAAAGTGTAATCGTATGGGGTAGCCCAGTAACTAAATCACGACCTCTTACTTCCATTTTTTCATTTTTATCAGTTAGAAAAACAGTACCAATCGTCATTTTTATTTCTTCAGCAGTCCGATCACCAATTAATAGTTTATATTTTTCTTTAATATACTTCATTATATCAGTATCAAAAACATTACCCGCAATTTTAATTGATGAGTTAGTAACAATTCCCCCCAATGATAAAATCGCAACATCGGTTGTCCCACCACCAATATCAATAACCATATTACCACTTGGTTTTGAAATATCCATTCCTGCTCCAACGGCTGCTACTTTAGGCTCATCTTCTAAAAAAACCTTTTTCGCTCCTGTCCTTTCAGCAGCTTCTTTAATAGCATTTTTTTCAACTTGAGTTATATTTGAAGGACAACATATTAAAATTCTTGGTCTTGAAAAAAAACTACGTCCATTTACCTTTTTTATAAAATGATTAAGCATAATTTCTGTAATTTCAAAATCAGCAATAACTCCATCTTTCATTGGCCTTATCGCTTTTACTTTCCCAGGTGTCCTACCTAACATTTCTCTAGCTTCTTTACCTACTGCTAGAGGCTTTTTAGTTTCCGAATCAATTGCTACTACACTTGGTTCATTTAAAACAATTCCTTGGCCTTTAATATGAATAAGTACGTTAGCGGTACCTAAATCTAGCCCGATATCTTTGGAAAACATATTAAACATATTATCCGCCTCATTCCTCAATATATTATATCATAGGATACTATTATTTGGTAGTTGTTTCTTTAATTTTAAATACTTTAATTTAGTTGATTCCCCTCCCCTTAAATGTCTCACTTTAAGGTGATATTTTAAAATTTTATTAACTTCATAATATATATTTTCATCAATTAAAGGTAATCTTTCTTGTAAATCCTTATGAACTGTACTCTTAGAAACATTAAAAACCTTGGCAATTTCCCGAATTGTCTTTTCTGTCCTAATAATATAATCAGCTTCCATTATAACCCGATTAGCAATTATTTCATTCATGTTTTTCCCCTCTAATTAATTATATTTAATTAAAGGGTATTTAGACATAAAAAGGAGCCTTGCTCCTATAAATCGCCTAATTCTTTATCATAATATTCCTCAGGATTAACAGCTTGACCCTGATATATTAATTCAAAATGTAAATGGTCACCTAAATCCTTAAAGAAATTAGAAGCTCCACTCTTCCCAATTAAAGTACCTTGTTTAACAACATCATCTACTTTTACTAAACTTTCACTTAAACTTTGATAAATACTGATAAGCTCATTACTGTGTCTAATTTCTATTATTTTTCCTAATAAATTATCTTCTTTTACATCAATAACAGTTCCATCTAAAACCGTAACAACCTCAAAAGGTTCACCATTACCATAATTAACTCCACTATTTTGATAATATGTTTCACTATGAAAAATGATTGCCGCTTCTTGTTTAGAACTTTCTGCTAGGTAATCGTAATAGCTTTTTAAAATTTTAATTTTTTCATCTAAATAGGGTTTAATTATAACTTGTCCAACATTAACAACTGGTACTTCATCTTCAATAATAGTTCTTGAAACATAATCATAATCATCACCAACTGGTTGAAACAAACTTTTAGAAATTGACCTTTCAATTAAATAAATTAATCCTATCAAAAGAATAATTCCAACTACATAACTAGCATAAATTACTTCCTTTTTTAATTTCCTCTTTTGCATTAATTTCACCTCTATTTTAAGTGTGAACATTAATCCTTTTTTTATGCAATTATTTTAAATTTTTTTTATTTCTACTCCAATATAATAATGTTTTAAAATTTGATCATAGGTATAACCAAGTCGAGCCATAGCTTCTGCCCCATACTGACTCATTCCAACTCCATGCCCATATCCTTTAGTTGTTATTTTTACATTGTCTTTATTTTGTTCAATTGTAAAATAGGCTGATCTTAAATTTAATTTAGTTACTACTTCACTAGCTAAAAACTTTTTATCATTAATCATTATTTCCTTAATTCGACCAGTACTAGTTGTCTTTAATATCTTTGTTTTTATTGTCTCATGATATGATAAACCCAACCGATTAAAAAAATCACTGATTGTATAATTAAAATAATCATAAAAAACTGGGGAAACATCTTCTTCCCAATAAGAATCAACACTTCTTAAATAAGGAACCTTATTAGTAAAGACATCTTCACTGTTTTCTGTTTTTCCAACACTAGTTGAAAAAAAGAAGGCCTCAACAACCTTTCCTTCATATTCCAAATATTCCCCACAAGTGGAAGCCACAGCTTGTTTTAATTTCTTTATTTTTTGATCATATTCATCTTCCCAAACCATCTGTAAATGATTATCATCTAAGTAAACTTGATTCATAACTGTATCAACCACATCATAATCCTTATTTCGATTATAATCCATTTTTTTCATAACATAACTTCTAGCTGCCACCGTCTGGGCTTTTAAAGCTTCAAGATTAAAATAAGTGGGCATCTCCCCTGCTAAAACCCCAACAATATAATCCTCAAAAGGTACTAAATCAATATGCCCAGTTTCTTCTCGTTTAACTCTAACATTCATATTAGAAACATATTTAAATTTTGTTTTTTGATCATGAATAAAAATAGTTATAATTATGAATGGTATAAAAACAACAATTAAAGTTATAATCACACTTTTTTTAATATTCACAGTATCTCCTCCATATATAATCATAAAGCATTTAATACTGTAACACATTTAAATAATTCTAGTATAATTAAAAAAATCCACAAAAAAGTTAACTACTAAATAAGATAGGCATATACATAATATAATATATAATATGCTCGCTTGATAAACCTTATTCTTTTTAAAAATGGAATTAATATTAACTCCATCTAATGCCCAAATGACAAGCGGAGTAACAAAAATATATAAAATTGCTTTAATGTTCATAAAAATAATTATCCACCTTAGTTAATCTTTGAATATGTCTTTCTTCATTACTAAACTCTGTTTTTATAAAAGTATCTAAAATATCTTTCATTTTCATTACCCCAATATGGCTAGATAACGATATCACATTAGCATTATTGTGATATCTAGCTAATTTAGCCTCTTTAACATTATTAACTTTAGCACATCTAACCCCAGAAACTTTATTACAAGCAATACTCATTCCTATCCCTGTTCCACATATTAAAATACCTAAATCAATTTCCTTATTTTGAATCTTATGTCCTACTAAAAAAGCATAATCAGGATAATCGACCCTTTCTTTCTTATTAGTTCCATAATTATATATATTATGTCCCTTTTTTGCTAAATATTTAATAATTTTACTTTTTTGTTTTATTCCCATATGATCTGATGCAATTCCTATCTTCATTTTCAGCCTCCTTATACTGTAATTATATCATGAGTAATTATCTTTGTATATCCTTTAAATTTCACCTTTTTTTAATTTTAAGGTTAATAATATACGCAAATTATGATTTTTATAATATCCTATAACAAGGGAGGGATTAGTATGGGTAATATTTGTGGAAGTTGCAATCCATGCATTTTAATTGTTTTATTCGTCCTATTAGTTATTGTATTATTTTAACTAGCATTTAGACAATAATAAAAACAGAAAACAGTGAGAAAATAAACTCACTGCTTTTTAATTTTTATAATATTTTTGATTATCAATTAATCTTTTTAGCACCAAATCCTTACCAAGTAAATAAATTGTATCAGGTAATTCCGGTCCATGCATTTGTCCACTCACCATTATTCTAATCGGCATATATAAATTTTTCCCTTTGACTCCAATTTCTTCTTTTACCATTTGAATAGCTTTAACAATATTATCTATTGACCATTGTTTTACTTCTTTGATTTTTATAGCAAAAGATAAAATTACTTCTTTAATTTTTTCTTGCTCTAAAAACCTTTGACACTCTTCATCTAAAATAATATCAGTTTTAAAAAACAAGGCACTTACTTTAACAATTTCTTCTCCATAAGAAATATGATTTTGATATATTTTAACTAAATGAGTTAACCATTCTTTTGTTTTATTTGATAAATCATAATTTACTTCCAAATGAGGAAGCGTTATTTTTATTAATTCTGATAAATCCATTTTTTTAAGATAATGAGCATTAACCCAATTAAGTTTCTTAATATCATAAATTGCAGGAGATTTATTAATTCTAGTTATATTAAAAATTTTTATTAATTCCTCAAGTGTTAGAATTTCATCATTTGTTTCCGGGCTAAAACCTAATAATGATAAATAATTAACTATTCCTTCTGGTAAATAACCCTTTTCATATAAATCCATAAACGAAGCCGCCCCATGTCGTTTACTTAATTTTTTCAAATCAAAATCAACCACCATTGGTACATGAACATAAATAGGTATTTCCCAACCAAAAGCCTCATATAAATGATTATATTTAGGAGTTGAAGTTAAATATTCATTTCCCCTAATAACATGACTTATTTCCATTAAATGGTCATCTATTACATTAGCAAAATTATAAGTAGGAAAACCATCTGATTTTAATAAGATTTGATCTTCTAATAATTTATTTTCAAAAGTCATTTTCCCATAAACAACATCATTATATTCACTTATTCCCTCGGTAGGCATTTTCTGTCTAATAACATATTTTTCTCCATTGGCTATTTTTTGTTCAATTTCGGTTTGACTAAGATTTTTACAATAACCATCATATAAAAAAGGAATCTTATTTTTTTCAGCTTGTTTTCTTAAATCTTCTAATCTTTTTTCATCACAAAAGCAATAATATGCTTTCCCATTTTCAACTAATTGATTAACATATTTTTGATAGATTGATAAACGCTCACTTTGAATATAAGGACCATAATTTCCACCATTAAGTGGTCCCTCATCAGGGATTAATCCACATAAATTACAAGTTTTATAAATAAATTCAAGAGCACCATCAACTTGTCTTGTTTTATCGGTATCTTCAATTCGCAAGATAAAATCCCCACCATTATGCTTAGCAATAAGATATGCAAAAATAGCACTTCTTAAATTTCCCACATGCATATATCCTGTTGGTGATGGGGCAAATCTAGTTCTAACTTTTTTCAAAATATCACTCCTAATCTTCATCTATTTTAAGAACTGATAAAAATGCTTCTTGAGGTACTTCAACCCGACCAACCATTTTCATTCGTTTCTTACCTTCTTTTTGTTTTTCTAATAATTTTCGCTTTCGAGAAACATCGCCCCCATAACATTTAGCCAAAACATTTTTTCGCAGGGCTTTTATATCAGCCCGAGCAATAACCTTACTACCAATTACGGCTTGAATAGGAATTTCAAACTGTTGCCTAGGTATTATTTTACGAAGTTGTTCAACCATTTGCTTTCCTCTCCTATAAGCGACCTCCTTATGAATAATAATACTTAAAGCATCAATTGGTTCACCATTAAGTAATAGATCCATTTTAACTAATTTGCTACTTTTATAACCAATTAACTCATAATCAAAAGTCGCATAACCTTTAGTTCTCGCTTTTAATTTTTCAAAAAAATCATAAATAATTTCTGATAATGGCAATTCATAATGAATATTAACCCTAGTTTGATCAATATATTCCATCGTTATATAATTACCACGTTTCATTTGACAAAGTTCCATAATCGCACCGATATATTCTTTTGGCACTAGTATATTAGTTCTTATCCAAGGCTCTTTTATGACTTCTATTTTTACTTGTTCAGGCATCTTAGTAGGATTATCAATCATAACTACAGTTCCATCTGTTTTTACAATTTCATAAATAACAGAAGGTAAAGTTGCAATTAAACTTATTTTAAATTCCCGTTCAATTCTTTCAATAATTATCTCCATATGTAAAAGGCCAAGAAACCCACAACGAAAACCAAACCCTAATGCCTTAGATGTTTCAGGTTCAAACTTTAGGGCTGCATCATTCAATTTTAGTTTATCTAGGGCTTCTCTTAATTCTGGATATTTAGAAGTTTCAAGTGGATATAAACCACAATAAACCATTGATTTCATAGGTTTGTAACCTGCTAATGGTTTTAAGGAAGGATTCTCCACTAAAGTTATGGTATCACCAACTTCAATATCATTTATACTTTTTAGACTAGCATTTAAAAATCCGACTTCCCCAGCTTGTAATTCTTCCTTTTTAGTTTCATTAGGATTATATATTCCCAAAGATGTTACTAAATAATTATTTTTACTAGCCATCATTAACATATTATCCCCTATTTTTATTTTTCCATTTACGACCCTTATTAAAGGAACTACTCCCCGATAAGGATCATAATAACTATCAAAAATCAATGCTTCTAAAGGAGCATTCACATCCCCCTTAGGAGCCGGGATTCGTTCAATAATAGCTTCCATTAAATTTTCAATTCCAATTCCTGTTTTGGCACTTACTAATAATATTTCTTCTTTTTTGAAACCTAACAAATCAATTAATTCTTGGGTAACTTTATTTGAATCAGCATTTGGCAAATCAATTTTATTAATAACTGGAATAATCGCTAAGTCATTTTCAAGAGCTAAAAATAGATTAGCTAATGTTTGAGCTTCAATTCCTTGTGTCGCATCAACTACTAACAAAGCCCCTTCACAAGCTGCTAAACTACGGGAAACTTCATAACTAAAATCAACATGCCCTGGAGTATCAATTAAATGTAATATATAATCTTGATCTTTATAACGGTATGGCAGCTGGACGGCATTTAATTTAATTGTTATTCCTCGCTCTTGTTCAATCTCCATTTTATCTAGTAATTGAGATTGACATTCTTGATGAGTTATAACCCCAGTTATTTCTAAAATTCGATCAGCTAAAGTACTTTTACCATGATCTATATGGGCTATAATAGCAAAATTACGAATTTTTTTATTTAGCATTCTTTCCTCCACCGTCTATTCCTTTTTTAAAAATAAAAATTTTACTAAACAGATAATTAATAATAACAACAATTACTTGAACTATTATTTTAGCAATTAAATCATTAAGTTGCAACAATTCAACTAATAATATCATTAATAATAAATCAATTCCTAATGATAACAAACGATATTTGAAAAATTGATACATTTCAATTAAGACTTGATTATAATTTTCAAATTTTGTTTTAAAAACAAAAATTTTGTTCATAAAATAAGCGAAGGTAACGGCTAATATAAAAGATAAGATTGAACTAATAATATAATTCAAATTTAAAATTCTAGTAAAAAAACCATAACTTCCAATACTAACAATTGTTGTCAGTCCCCCCACTATTAAATAGTTAATTATTTCTTCAAATCTAAAATAAAATTTCAAAATAAACTTAACAATTTTCTTTTCATATTTTAAATAAAGACTAAATAAAATCGTTGCTATTATTGAAACTAGCAGTCCGACTGAAAATAAAGGAGGAATAAACTTAAATTCTATTTGATGCTCTCCAACTTCTAAATCTAAGCCTATAAAAGCATCAAAAATTTTATGATAATCTGTTTTCTTACCATCAACTAAAACCGTCCACCCTTTTTCATAAGGGATCGTAGTAAATAAAACCTTTTTATCTTCAGTTACAGTAACTTTTCCTTTTAAACGATTTTTTTTGTGTTCTACAACTTCTAATTGATTTTTCTTTAGCTCTGCTATTGCTTCTAAAAAAGAATCATTATTAAAATAGTATACTGATGGAACATAAACTATTTTTTCATCTTCACTAGCTTGTATTTTCAAATCTACAACTGTATTTTCATATTGATTATCAACTCTAAAAATTCCACCAACCTGATATTTATAAGTTTTAATTAGTTCATCATTTAAATAAATATCTACTTTACTATCCTTATCCATAATCGTTATTGGCACTACTAAATACAAATCTTTATCATTTATAACATCTATTTTAAAATTATTATCATCAACTCGTTCCATTCCATAGGGTTCAAAATAAGTATCTTCAGTTTTTACCATTGTCTTCAAAATATAATTCTGAACTTCAAAAGCATTACTAATCTTGCCCGTTTTAAAAACATCTATAAAATCATAAACATTATCAGACACCATATAACCTAATGATAAAGCATGTGGATTCTCATAAACTCCTACTTCTTCTTTCGCAAAGTCAAACAATAAACCTTGTAACATATAAAATTCAAATGAATCAATTAGTTTATAATCAAATATTTGAGATCTTAAAATAAAGTACTTTAATCCAAATAAGGAATCAGTAATAAGACTAGAATCAAAATTATATTTTATGTTTGATACAAATGATACATGTCCTAAATTATTGATGATTTGAATATTATTATTGCTTACTGTTGATAAAAATATAGACATACCTTTATAATCCATAAGCATTGAATCAATATAACTATAAAAAATACCATTTTCAAGTCGATAAAAACTATTATCCTTTTTAGATATTTCATTAACCTTGTCACTAATAATTGAGACACTATCTTCGTATTCCTTTTTATAGGTATATTCATACTTATAAATTGATAAGTAAAAATTAACAAATAATTCAGACAAGACTAAAACAACTAATAATAATTTTAATGTTTTTTGTTCTTGATTGGATACTCTATAATATGAATATAAAATTACTAAATATAAAAATAAAAGTCCGACTGATAGAAATATAGACCATGTTTTTAAAAATATATAATTTTGAAATATCACTAAATTAGATAAAATAACATAACCAATGGTAAATAACAAATAATGTTTTAAATCCACTTCTTTTAATTTATAAAAAGACTGACAAGCTAAAATAATTAAAAATAATGATAATAAAAAAGAATATCGATAATCAAAACAATTAGTTATACTAAAACCATGCCAAAATGAATTTAGATTATCAGAAAGAAAACTAAAAACTATTATTATTATAATTATTCCACTTAAGATTTTCTCTTTAAGTTTTATTTTTTTATTTACAAAATAAAAATAAACTAAAGGGAGAATTATTATACCTGAATATAAGGCTGGTGTCCCAATATTTAATATATTTTTTTGATTATGAGAAGCAATAAAAAAACGAGAAAATATAATCCCTAAAGTTTTTAAAAAGGAAGTGTCACTAACACCCTTAAAACCTAAACGATTAATGTTAAAAACAATTTCATGTATTACAGGAAAAAGTAAAAAGCATGTCATTAAACCTGATAATAAGGAAGTTATCGCAAATTTTGTTATTGCCAATAAAATTTCCTTTTTATGCTCTTTTAAATTATATACAAATAATAATTGATAAACAAAATAAAAACAAGCAAAAATACATAACATATAACCAATATAATAATTACTTAAGATTGCCCCAAACAAACAAATCCCATACATTAAAGAACTCTTTTTATTAATTATTCTATCTATTCCTATTAATAATAACGGAGCCAAATAAATTGCATCTAACCACATAAGATTAAAAAAATAAACTACCACATATCCCATTAAAGCATAACTAGTTGAAAATAAATAAAGTATTTTATCTTCCTTATATTTACTTTTTAAATAACTAAACATTGTTAAACCAGAAAGTCCGATTTTTAGCATTGATAATAATAATAAACCGGAAACTAAACTTTTCTTACTAAAAAAAAGAAGTAATAAATTTAAAGGACTAGCTAAATAATAAGCATAAGCCCCCATCATATTTCCCCCCATTCCTTTAGAAAAGGAATAGAATAATGATTCTTTACCTAATAACACATTTCTTAAATAAGAAAACAAAGATATATACTGACCCCTTGCATCACTAACAATAAATATTTTAGTTCCCCCAAAAATAAAATGGATTATATAACCAACCATTAAAAAAATAATAATTGGAATAAAAAAAGATATAATATATTGCTTTTTACTTTTCATCCTTATTACCTCACTTATAACATTATACCTTATCTTTCCTAAAAAATAAATGTTTTCAACAACAAAAAAAGCACAACAAAATGTGCTTATTAATTTATTAAATT
>CAZGXD010000009.1:0-15067 GCA_964529625.1 uncultured Muribaculaceae bacterium | reverse complement strand
TGATTAGATAAAGAATTTAAAGAATTAATCGTTAAATTGTTGCTTATATCAGAAATAACTACTAGTTTATTATTATAAAGAGGAATTGTTTTATAAACATCCATTTTATAATCATTTTGGGAATCAATTTCTAACATTAAATCTAATTTATTACTATTAAAAGCATCTAAAATTGATTTGTTACTTGAATGACTTTCATAAATAATTTCAATATTAGGTAATTTGGAAAATTCCCTTAAAAAGGTACTATTATAACCCAATAGTTTTTTATTAATTATAATATCATAAGGAGCATTTTCAACAAATCCATATTTATATCGATTACTACGAAAATTAACAACATCTTTTTCATTTATTTTTTTAAGATCAAAATAAAAATTATTTAAGTGTTTATTATAACTAGTTTCATAATCTAAAAGCCATTTATCATAATATTTAATTAAAATATTATTTAATTTTTCATTTTTACCTAATTCAATAATATAATCTTTACTCATTTCAGTAATAATATAAGAAATATGTAATTCTTCATTATCAATAATTTTATCTAAAAATAAAGTTTTAGGAAGTATTACTGCATCAATAGGATTAGATTCAACTAATTCTTCTGTTTCAATTTCTAAAGATTCCACTTCAGGACTAATAAGATCTTGAAACATTGTATCTATTTCATCATAACTCTTTAAAACATTGCCCGTACTGCCTTTTAAATAAGTATTAACTTTTTCTAAATCATCGGCTAAAACACCTAATGTTAATCCTTTTACTTCACTTACATCAATAAATTTTTGTTTAAAATTAGTAATAATGGCATAATTATCTTGATAAATTAAAATATCATTTTTCTTAGCTTTGTCAACAATTTTAAACATATAATCTATATCTGTTTTTTCATTATATTGAAAAGGAACTCGATTAAATGCTAAACCTGTTATTTCTTCTAAATTATCTAAAAAATCAAAAAATAATCCAACCCCATTATAATTAAAAATTGGAATATCATTAACAATTCCGAAATCCATAACACTATTTTTATTTTTATCTATCCATTGTTTTTCTATTAAATTAAGAGTTGTTTTCTTATCTTCTTTCGTAAAAAAATAATATCCTCCTAATAATAACCCTACAAGAATAAGGACTAGAATTATAATAATTCTTTTCTTTTTCATTTCGATACCACCTGTACTAATTAGTCCATTTAAAAGTTAATGATGTTCTATTTTTATAACCTACTTTAGGATATATTTCACTATCTTCAATATCATTAACTAAATAAACTTGAAAATCAAAATATTTTTTTTCTTCTTCATTAAAGTTTTCTAATAACTTATTAGCAAAAGATTGAGAAACAATTAAATCTATATCTCCATCTAATTCTATTATATAAGTAATTACTCGTCCTGATAAATTATAACTAATTTCTTTTATTTGATTTTCTTTTATTATTTCTTCCTTTATTTTTTTTAATCGAATTTCATCAACATCAAATTCTTCAATGCCTTCTAAACGATGACCATATAATTCCTTTTTATCGTCTGGAAACAATATTTCTTTAGTTCCCAAAAAGCCAACACCGATTAATATTAGAAAAATAACTACAAAAATAAATTCCACTTTATGCTTTTTTATAACCTTCATAGCTTTCCTCCAATCGCTAAACATTATACTATAATTTTTTAATTTGTGCAAATTAGAAAACTTTAAATATATCTTGTTTTTTCATCTTGAACAAGTTTTTCATTCATTAACTTATAAATATCATCAACCATCTTATATTGAAGGGCTAATTTTGAAATGGGATAAATTACTGCTTCACTCTTATCCCAAGCAAATCGTTCTGAAATAATCTTTTCCTCGCCATTTGGTAGCACAATTGTTCTTTTCCCTTGGTCATCTACTTTAACCTTATCTTCTTGAGTTGGATCAATAAAAACCATTCGATTATGAGATTTACTTCCCCCCATAAACAAAAACAAATTATTAATTGGGTCAACACTAAATTTTGTCCCAGTCCAGCCGGTTATAGAAAAACTTCTACCACTCATAGCATGAAATATTTCGGAAGTTTCTAAAATTGGATGTTTAGTATAGCACAGAAAACCTAAATATTGAAAATACTTACGTTTCCCATCTTCAAAATATTCTTTTCCAGTTCGATTTTTTGCCATTTCATCCAAATAATAATCATTAATTACTTGTCTATCTATAATTCCTTTTGCTAAATTTGTCATATCTAACGCCGTTGAAAAAAGACCAGCATGACCACTTAAATTCCCAATTTGTTGTCCCATTATTTGGGCTTTTTCATCATAAACTTTTCCTTTTACAATATCCGAAGTAATTACAACATTACCATCTTTATAATATTTCCCAGCCAAATTTGTACTAGCGACTCGATCTAATTTATATTTTGGAATCACTACATGAGTATCAGGCATTTTAAATTTTTTTAAGATATTAACATCTATATAATTGTAAAAATCCATTCCACTTGCATTTTCAATCACATATTTAAGAACCATTGCTCCCATATCAGTATAATGTCTCTTACTTTGTTCTCCAACTTCCATTCCAAATAATAATTTTTCGCTTTCTTCTTTTGAAGACACAGCATCAATTCTAGCTGTTGTTTTTAAAGGAACCTTGAAACTTAGTAAATCAAAAATTGTAATTCCTTTTAAATTATTAAACTGCGGAGCATGCTTAATAATTTCATCATCAAGATTAACAACTCCTTTTTCTACTAATTGTAACATACTTAAACTAGTAAATAATTTAGTAACTGAAGCTAAATCAAAAATTGTATCTTCAGTCATTTTTTCTAAGGCTGGAACAATATTATTATTTTCATCAAGGTCAACTTCTTGTTTATTCCCAACCACAATCGTTTCTTTATATTTTTCAGTCCCATAACTAAAAACTAATCCTGGTACGATTTCCCTTTGAAAAATAAAATTCCTTACTTTTTCTTCAATCCCAGATTCCTCAAACAAAACATTTCTTATTTCAGCAAGTGAGTAATCTTTATATTTTTTTAAGACTTCAACTACTGGTTTTAAAAACTCATAATATTGTTGTTTTGAATATAAATTAGATTGTCCTTTCTCCATATTAATATTTTGATTATTATACAAAGTCTCAACGTATTCTAGTAAAAATTTGTCTAACATTATATCATCCTTCCTCTAAATTTATTTTAATCTTTCTAATTCAGCAATTAACAGTTTAGAAGCCATAGCAGGATTTACTTGCCCTTTGGTTTCTTTCATAATTTGCCCCATTAAAAATTTAAAAGCTCGTTCTTGACCATTCTTATAATCACTTACTGATTTAGAATTATTATTTATTATTATTTTAATTATTTCTAAAATTTCGTTTTCATCACTAATTTGTTTTAAACCTAAATCTTTAATAATATCCTCTACCTTATTCCCCTTTTCTAATAAAATGGGAATAATCGTTTTCATATGTTTAGAAGAAATAATTCCTTGTTCGTAAGTTTCAATTAATTCTTTAAAATTAGTTTGATTTAAGTTTGTTTCATTTAATTGCAAATTATATTCATTTAAATAACTTAGAATATCACCAGTTAAAAGATTAGATGCAATAATTGGATTAACTATATCAATAACTTGTTCAAAAAAAGAATATAATTGATAATTTCCAATAATTGTTTTAATATTGTTTTGGTTTAAATTAAGATTTTTATATTTTTCTCTAATTAAATCAGGAAGAATTGGTAATGATTCTTTTATTTCTAAAAGATAAGCCTCTGATAGTTTTAACACGGGAATATTAACTTCAGGCAAATAACGATAATCACTAACTTCTTCTTTTACTCTCATAGAAATAGTAGTTCCTGTTTTATCATCAAAACGTCTCGTCTCATTAAGTATTGGTTGCCCATTCTTAATTCTTTTGCTTTGTCTTTCTATCTCATATAAAATACTAGTTCCAACATTACTAACAGAACCAATATTTTTTATTTCTACCTTTGTTCCTAACCGATCATCTTTTGATAAAGAAACATTAACATCACAACGCATACTTCCTTCTTCTATTTTAACATCACTAATTCCTAAATACAATAAAGTCTCTCTTACTTTTTCTACATAAGCCACCGCTTCACTAGCACTTTTAATAACTGGTTTAGTTACTATTTCAATTAAAGGAACCCCAGCTCGATTAAAATCTAACCAAGTCCCTTTTTCATCATGAATACTTTTGGCAGTATCTTCTTCAATATGAATTCTAGCAAGATCTATCTTTTTTTGATTCCCATCAACCTCAATCATAACATAACCATCATAACCAATTGGATTTCTATTTTGGGTTATTTGATATCCTTTTGGTAAATCAGGATAAAAGTAATTTTTTCGATCAAAGGATATTTCTTTATTAATAGAACAATTAAAAGCCAAGGCTGCTTTTAAAGCCATGGTAACTACTTTTTTATTTAATCGTGGTAAAGTACCAGGATATGCCAAATCAATTAAACTTATATTTTCATTAGGTAAGCTATTAAAATTATTTAAACTATTAGAAAAGGCTTTCGCCTGACTTTTTAAATGAACATGAATCTCAATTCCAATGGTTGGTTTCAGCATTTTTTGCACCCCCCTAAATTAAAACTTTTTTCAAGATAATGGGCTAAATTATAAATCTCGGCTTCTTTAAAATAATCACTCATAATTTGTAATCCAATTGGGATATTATTATCATCAAATCCAATTGGAAGTGTTAGGGCAGGAATTCCAGTAAGATTAGCTAACCCATTAATCAATGTATTATCACTTTTATTTAATGAAGTCGGTCCAATAAAATAATCATACTTTTGAAAAACCTTTTTAATCTCATCAGTTATTATTTTTCTAAGCCCTAAAGCTTTATAATAATAATCATTAGCATTTTCAGCTTTTAAAAAATAAGTCCCTAAAATAATACTCTTTTTAATTTCTTTTCCAAAACCTTCAGTTCTAGTCTTAACATATAACTCCTCAATTGTTTGATAATTTTTAGTTATATAACCATATCTAATTCCATCAAAACAAGCTAAATTACTACTTAATTCAGCTAAAGTTATAATTTTATGAATGGAAATTAAATGCTCTAAATAAGGAATCTCAATATATTCTATCTTATAATCTTCTTTTTTAAGATATTCTATCACTTCTTTAAATTTAGCCTTTACTTCTTTATTAATTGATTGCTCTAAATAAAAAGAAGGAATGGCAATTCGTTTCGATTCGGGTTCTATCATTAATTTAGAAGAAACATTAGGTTCTTTCTTAGAACTAGTAGCATCATTTTCATCATAGCCAGCAATAGCTTCTAATAATAAAGCATTATCATAAACATTTTTTGTTATGGGACCAATTTGCTCTAAACTATTAGCACAAGAAATAAGACCATATCTAGAAACACGACCAAAGGTTGGTTTCATTCCAACTAATCCACATAATGATGAAGAACTTCTTAATTCCCCACCAAGATCACTCCCTAACGATAAAGGGACTAGAGAACTACTTACTGAAGAAGTACTTCCACAAGAAAAATAATCTTTATTCCAAGGATTTTTAGTCTTACCATAATAACTTTCGCCAATTGAAAATTCATTCATATTAGTTTTGCCAACAATTATCATTTTTTTGGCTTTTATTTTTTCAATTACAGTTGCATCATAACAAGGAATAAAATTATCTAACATTAAGGAACCAACTCTTGTTTTTAAATCTTTAGTAACAATATTATCCTTAATAACAATTGGGATACCAAACAAAGGATTATCAACTTCTAGGGTTTCAAGTTCAATGGCTCTCTTTTTAGCACCCTCTAAATCTAAAGTAATAATCGCATTTAAATCAGATGCTTTTACTTTCTCAATAACTTCATTAACTAAATCAATTGGTTTTATTTTTTTTTCTTTTAATAATTTATTTATTTCTAAAATTGATAAACTTAAATAATCATTCATTCTATCACCCTAGGTACAACAATATAATCATCTTTTCGATGAGAAACATTTTTTAAAATATTTTCCTTAGAACTTATTTTAATTACTTCTAATTCATCATAATTACTATCTTCATTAATAGGACTAATTAAAATTTCATCATTATCTAGTTTCAATTCTTTTAGCCTTTTTGTCATCATAATTACTTCGTTGATACTATCTAATTCTTGTTCTATTTCTTTATTATCATCTTTCAGCATCGCAATTTCCATTATTTTTTTTAATTCTTCTTGATTCATGATCAACCTCCTAATTAACGAACATTTCATTTTAATCTTTTAACTATTAAGTTTTTTATTATCCATCTAAGATATTGATATTACTTTTTAAACTATGACTTTCCTTTTTAATAAAAGCAACTTTAGTATCATTTGATTTAACATATACTTTTATATTAAGATGATTATCAAAATTAATCATTTCCTTACTAATCATCTCACATAAATATAATAATTCTCCTTTATTAAAGACCCCACTATATACCGTCATTTCAATATTTTGAATAACATCATCATAATATAATCCTTTTCCAGAAATACTTATTATATCTTTAAATTTTTTTAGTTGTTTTTCCAAATTAAGAAAAGCATTATAAGTATTAAAATCATATTCTAAGGCATATTTAGAATTTAAATATTGATATTCATAGTTTATTTTTGTTAATTCAATATTCTTTTTTTCAGTAACTCCAATATATTTAATACTCCCTGGTAAAATGGCATTGGGCTTGTTTTGAAGATATACTCCAATCACTAATTTAGTTTTACTTAATTCTGATTTATCCCTTAAATATTTAACTATTTCATTTGCTTTAGAAATAATTATTGGTTCTAAATCATCAAGTTCAATAGTTTTATAATTATAACTACCAAATTCATTTTTATAGGCTTGATAAGGATTAAAAATTAAACCAATGGTTATTCCTTTCAAATCTCCATTATTTGTTAAATAATTCTGTTCATAAATACTTGATAAATAAACTGGGTTAATCGATATATCATCAATAGAAAGGGTTTCTGCTTTATTTAGGTTTTCAGTTGATAATAATTCCTTAAGTTCCTTTTGATCTAAATATTGACCAGTTTGATATAATGAATTACTCGGTTTAAAATAATTACTTGATATCATTGTAAAGACTTCTTCAATATCATTAATATTATAATTGTTTAAGACGTTATTAACTACATAATTATTGCCAACTGATGATTTATAAGGAGTTGCTACTTGATAATAATCATTATCAAAATTTATTTCCATTTGTCTTACTATTTTATCATCCTTGTTACAACTTGTTAAAAAAAACAACATTAAACTTAATAATAAAAATCTTTTCATAACATCACCCAACACCATAATTATAGCATGAATAAGTTATAACATAAAGAAAAAAATTGGTTTAAAACCAATTATAATTAAGCTCTAGAATCATATTTACCATCTTTAGTAGAAACAATAATATTTTCTCCAGTTTCAATAAAAAGAGGGACTCTAATTATTAAACCTGTTTCTAAAGTTGCATCCTTAGTAGCATTGGAAACGGTATTCCCACGTACTCCTGGCTCTGTTTCTATTATTTTATATTCTATTTTATCAGGAAGCAAAATGGCTAATAATTCATTTTCATAAAAAGTTAATTCCACTTCTAAACCTTCTTTTAAATAAATAGCTTCTTTTTCTATTTGTTTTTTATTAATATCTATTTGATCATAAGTATTCATATTCATAAAATTATAAGTATCACCATTTACATATAAAAACTGCATTTTTTCTCGATTAAGTTTAGCCCGTTCTACTTTAATTCCTGAATTAAAAGTATGTTCTATAATTGCTCCCGTTCTTAAATTTTTTAATTTACTTCTAACAAAAGCTGGACCTTTTCCTGGTTTCACATGTAAAAACTCCATAATCAAATATATATTCCCATCTAATTTAATGGTCATTCCATTTTTAAAATCATTAACATTTACCATTTTTTTTACCCCCTAATATTATTTCTTTTCCTTATGTAAAGTTGTTATTTTACACCTTGGACAAAACTTTTTTATTTCTATTCGTTCAGGAGTGTTTTGTTTATTCTTTTCAGTCCGATAATTTTCAGATTCACAAACAGTACATTGTAAAGTTATTCTTTCACGGGCTTCTCCTTTTTTAGCCATAATTTCCCTCCTTTAATACCCAATTTATATTATAGCAAATTATTGATACATTTCAAAGAATTTTTTTGAGACACTATAAACAAGTCTTCTATTAACATTACTTCGATAACTACTTTTAGTATGAACTGGAGAAATATTTGGAGAAACAACCGTAAAAGCAATAATTGGATCATCATATGGTGCATATCCAACAAAAGCATGACTATATGTAGTTAAATCAACTATTCCATCAAGATCAGTATCAATCATACTTTCACTTGTTCCAGTTTTACCAGCTGGTTTTAGATCATAAGCCATATATCCATTGCCTGTCCCCCCACTAGTAAGAACTTGTCTAAAACCTTCTTGAATTCGTTCTAAATATTCATCCTTAACCCTTAATTTATTTAATATTTCAGGTTCTTGATTATAAACAATATTAATTAATCCTTCACTAGTTGGTTCATAAACACTCTTTAATAAATGAGGAACAACTCGATATCCTCCATTAGCAATCGTTCCAATATATTGTGATAACTGAATTGGAGTATAAGTATCATATTGTCCGATGGCAAAATCTAATAAATGACCTGTTAAAGTACTAGTTCCTTTATAACCTAGACCCTCATTTGGTAAATCGATTCTTGTTTTAACTCCAAGTCCAAATTCAGCAAAAGTATTACGATAGATATTAAATGCTTCTTGATCAATTGATAATGGTTTATTATAAACATAATTGCCTTTACCAACTTTAATTGCAGTTTGATATTGATATGAGTTTGAGGAATATTTTAGGGCTCCAATATCATCAATTCTCCCCAAATAGCGCCATGAACACTTTAAAGGAGTTGAAGCTATTTTAATACAAAAGTCATCCCTAATTTCTTTTTCTTTTAACACTTCTTGATTATAACCAACGGTATGAGAAGCCCCTTTAACAACTGAACCCATCACGACTGATGAACTAATAACACCTGGCGTATAATCATAAATTTTATAATCATCTCCATCTTCAATAATTTGTTTTGAAGTCATTGCTAAAATTTCCCCAGTCTGAGGTTCAGTAATAACAATAAAAGAGTGATTATAATACTCCGTATTTGGTTCTTTTTTAGTAGCAATCAATTCAGCTTCTAAAATCTCTTCAATTGCTTTTTGTAATTCTATATCAATAGTAATTACAAGATCATAGCCTCTTCTTCCTTCTTTTATTAATTTTAAACTATTATCACTTAAAAGCTCATAAGTGTTTTTTTCACCTTTTAAATAATCTTCATATTGATATTCTAAATAACTAGTTCCTACCCTATCATCTAAATTATAACCTTTAGCTAAATAATAGTCTTTTAATTCATAAGGAAGTCCGGCTTCTTTAGTTGAAATGTTTCCTAAAATTGATTTAAAGGTCTTACCATAAGGATAAACCCTTTCCCAATCTAAACGAGTATTAAAACCTTTTAATTTTTGAATGTTTTCTGATATTTTTGCATATTCAAAATCACTAATATCATCCTTTTTAATTATTTTTTCAGAATAATAATAACCTTTATTCATTAAATAATATACATAAGCTGCCTTTTTATCCTTTTCATCATACTCATTTAGTTCTGCTTCAGTTATTCTTTCTAATTTTAATTTTTCTAAATCATCAAGGGTTAATTTTCGTTCGGTTAGTTGTTGCCACTCTTCATCAGTTATTTTTTCACGACCTCGTTCATAATTATTATTTAACCAAAATTCTTTTAATTTTTTTATCGATAAACTACTATAATCAAGTTCTAAAATATCAGCAACTTCATAAGCCATTTTTATTTCTTCTTTTTTAGTAATACCACTAAGTTTATTATAATAAATTACTTTAATAGGTCGATTATCAACAATTAAACGATGATGACGATCATAAATTCTCCCCCTAGGCGCTGATGAACCTAGCACGATATTTTGTTTTAATAATCTTACTTGATTTTCAAAATGATTATTTTTTATAACTTGAATAAAAAATAAATTACCTATAATTATTAAATTTACTATCACTATTATTCCTATTAAAATGTTATATCTTTTTTCTATTATTTCTTTAATATTCCTATATCTTTTATAATAACTAAATTTTATATTAGTTTTTCGTGATCGTTTTTTTCGTTTAAAGAAGTTCTTCATATAATTTATTTATTTCCTTAAAATCGACAATATTAAAGAAATTTTCAATATATTCATTACGCCGGTTCTGATATAACAAATAATAAGCATGTTCCCATAAATCTAATGCCATAATTGGTCTTACTCCATATATGTAGGGTGTTTCTTGATTCGGGGTATTAATAATTTCTAATTCCCCATTTTCATTTATTACTAAAAAAGTATAACCTGAACCCTCTAACAGAGATGCTGAATCAATAAAAGCTTGTTTAAAGTTTTCAAAAGAACCAAACTGATTATCAATTGCTTCTTTCAATTTTAAAACTGGTGTCTTATTTTTAAAGGGACTCATACTTAACCAATATAAATTATGATTTAAGATTCCCCCTAAATTATATAAGACTTTCCCCCTACTCTTAATTGGTATTTCATCAATATGCTCTACTAGTTCAACTAAGGTATAATCTTTTTGAAATTTTATTTCTTTTAACAAATTATTTAAATTATTAATATACTTTTTATATATTAATTCATAATGAATCCCCAAAGTCTCGGCATCTATATATGGTTCTAGTTCATCAAAAGCATAAGGTAATTTTAAAGCCTCATACATATTACCATCCTTCCTTTCTAGTTTTTAGCACTCATTAATTATCTTAATAAAACATATGTTATTTTGAGGTGTTAAAATGAATGATTATTTAATAAAACAATATGTTTCTAATCTTACCCATGAAGACATAAATACTTTCGCAGAGACTAATGGAATAACTTTAAACAATGATGAAATAAATCTTATTTATGATAATATTAAAAATGATTGGCGAACTATTGTCTATGGTAATCCCCGTGGTATATTAAATGATTTAAAAGCAAAATTGGAACCAAATACTTATCATAAAATTGAAAATTTATATGTTTTCTTTAAAGATAAATTTCAAAATTATTTATAATAATTTCTAATCTCATTTATTAAATTAGGATTTAAGATCCTTTTTTTTATCATTTCTATTTCAAATTTATACGGAGGGTAAAGCCTTTTTTTACTATCATCATCAAAAGTAACATAAGGGGTTTCTAAAATTTTAGGAATATCTTTTAATAAAGGATGATAAATAACAGTCATTAAATTATCAAATCCAATTGTCCCTACGCCCAAATTAGCATGGCGGTCTTTTCGGTCGCCTTTTTCATTTAAACTATCATTAATATGAATACAAGCTAGTTTTGAAAGTCCGATGATATTATCAAATTCTGTTAAAATTTTATCAAAATTAGAAAGATCATAACCAGCATCATGAATATGGCAAGTATCTAAACATATTTTAAGATGTTGATTATTTTTAACTCCATCAATAATTTTTTTTAATTCTTCAAAAGTTTTTCCAATTTCAGTCCCTTTTCCAGCCATTGTTTCAAGTAATAAATCAACTTTTTGATTTTTTTCCATTATTTTATTAAGGGCTTCTATAATGTTTTTTATTCCTTCTTCTTTAGTCAAATCAACATAACTTCCTGGATGAAGAACAAGTTTTGAAAATCCTAAAGCTTCAACCCTTTTTATTTCTTCAATTAAAAAGTCAAGTAAAAAATCATAATTTTTAGTTTTACGAGCTAAATTAACAATATAGGGAGCATGAACAATAACCTTATTAAGATCTATTTCTTCAGCTTTCATTAATTGATGAGCGGCTTTTGTTTTCTCCATAGAAATAGGTTCCCTTTTTGTATTTTGAGGGGCACCTGTATAAATCATAAAAGTATTTCCCCCATAACTAAGGGCTTCTTTAACACTACCTAATAATTGCTCTTCTTTTCTAAACGAGACATGAGCCCCAATAATTAATTTATCCATTTTTTCACTCCTCATCTAATATTTTTAAAAAATTAACTATTATTTGAAATTTATCAAATCTTTTTTCAACCTTACCGGTAATTTTAACGACCTTTCCTGGTTCAATATTAGGATATTTTGAAAAGGTTTTCGGAAACATTACCATATCTACTACTTTTAATTCATCACTACCAGTTAAAAAACACATCTCATCGCCATATTTAGTTTTTATCTTTTTTATTCGATCGATATAAACAATTGTTTCAATAACTTTATCAAAATAATTTTTTATATTTTTTAGTTCAACTACACCTTGATTTTTAATTCGATGTTCAGTTACTGGATGATCACTAATATAAAAACCAAAAATTTCAAATTCAAATTGCATTAATTCCTTTTTACTATATTCATTAACCTTTTTTATTTCTGGTTTAAGGGCAAACTCTTCTCCAATATCTTTAATTAATTCCCCATAATTAACAATTATATCTAAATTTTCTAGCATCGTCTTTTTATTTAAGCCAATTGATTTAAAACAACCAGCTTTTATTAAACTAATGATTGTCTTTTTATTAACACTTTTCCCGTAAACTCTTTTTATAAAATCAAACATATCTTTATATTTGCCATTTTCTCTTTCTTGAATAATGGTTTTCGTGGCTGCAGTCCCAATTCCCTTAATAATTGACAAAGGATAAAAAATTCCATCTTTAGTCACAATGTACTCATCAAAACTTAAATTAATATCAGGAGAAATAATCGATATATTATTTGCTTTACATTCATAAACATATTCTTTAGTTTTAATTTCACTACCAACGACCATTGATAATAATGATTTCATAAAAAACAAAGGATAATGAGCTTTTAAATATGCCATTCGACAAGCAATCATCGAATAGGCAATGGCATGAGAACGATTAAATCCATAAGCAGCAAATTTTGAAATTAAATCATAAACATAATTCGCTTTATCAATTGGATAACCTTTATTAAGACAACCATTAATAAACCTTTCTTTTTCTTGTTTCATAACTGATTCTTGCTTTTTGCTCATTGCTCTTCTTAAAATATCAGCTTCAGCAAAAGAATAACCAGCCATAACTCTAACAATTTGCATTATTTGTTCTTGATAAACAATTATTCCATAAGTAGATTTTAATATTTTATCTATATCTGGATGAATAGAATCAATTTTTTCTTGACCATGTTTTCTTTTTATGTATAAATCAATATTTTCCATTGGTCCTGGCCTAAATAGAGCATTAGCGGCACAGATATCTTCAAAACTAGTTGGACGTAATTTTCTTAGGAAATTTCTCATTCCTTCGGATTCAAATTGAAAAATACCTTCCGTTGTTCCCTTTCTAAATAGCCCTAAAGCATGAACATCATTTAACGGGATTTCAGAAAAAGAAAGTTCAACCATCAAAACCCTTTTTAAATCAGCTAGAACATCACTAATTAAAGTTAGATTCCTAAGCCCTAGAAAATCCATTTTTAACAGTCCTAACTCTTCTAAATATTCCATATCATAACCAGTCGTAAAAAAGTTATCATGCTTTTTATCAAGTGGAATAATATTATCTAAATCTGTATTAGCCATTACAATTCCAGCTGCATGCACGGAACTATGACGCTTTAAGCCTTCTAATCTACTGGCAATTTTATACAATTGAAGTAATTTATCTTTATTTTCTAAATATTTTCTAAGTTTTTCATTTCGATTATAATTCTCAATTAAACTTAAATTAGAATGAAGTAATTTAGAAATATGATCAACTACTTTTAAATCTATTTCCATTGTTCTCGCTACATCCCTAATAACTTGTTTAGCTCCTAAACTACCAAAAGTAATAATTGGAGCAACTCTTTTTAAACCATATTTATTAAGACAATAGTTAATAACTTCTTCGCGACGATTATCCTCAAAATCAATATCTATATCAGGCATATTAATTCGCTCTGGATTTAAAAACCTTTCAAACAACAAATCATATTTAAGAGGATCAACCGTTGTTATATTTAATAGATAAGAAACTAATGACCCGGCCGCACTACCACGACCTGGACCAACTAAAATATTTGCTTCTTTCGCATATTTTACATAATCCCAAACTATCAAAAAGTAATCACTAAAACCCATCTTATCAATAATTTGAAGTTCATGCTCTAATCTCTCAATATATATCCGATTAACTTGTTTACCAAACTTTTCTTTAAGGCCAGCAATACAAAGTTTTTTTAAATAGTGATAACTATTCTCTTCGTCCGGACATTCAAACTTTGGTATTAATGATTGATTAAATTTTAATTCTAGATTACATAACTCATTAATCAAGGAATTATTTTCTAACTCAGCATTCTCTAAATCATTACTTAATTTTAAATATTTATTTTTATAATCCCTACTTACTTCCGAAACCAAAGTTCCATCTCTAATTGCCCATAAATATTTAAGGTATTCCTCATCTTCTTTTTCCAAACAAATGATTTCATTCATATATATGACATCCCCAGTTAATTCTTGTTTTTGTTCTATATTTTGATAACTTTGAAAAACATACTTATATATTTTTTTTAATTCATTATACAGACTTAATGAATTAAAGGGAATGATACATAATAAACCTTCAGAATAAAGACTTAAATGCTTAATAGTTAATTCTTCAGTTAAAATTATTGTGTTTATTTTTAATAAATTTTGATAACCAGTATAATTTTGACAATATAAAATTATTTTAAATTGTTCTAAATTTATTTCCATTCCAATGATGGGTTTTATCTTATTTTGATGACATTTTTTATAAAATTCTAAAGCCCCATATAAATTATTATCGGTTATTGTTAATGATTTTATCGAATTTTGTTTAGCAAATTTAATTAAATCGTCGATTGTAATCATACTAGTTAAAAAAGAATAATGAGTTTTTATATATAAGGGGA